>JBDGZZ010000297.1:0-5153 GCA_039588335.1 Gemmatimonadota bacterium
AGAACGAAACGTCAACGGCTTCCGTGAGATCTCCTGCGGTCACACCATACTTCGCCATCGCGTCACGGTTGGCGTACACCCGGAGTTGCGGTACGTCGGCTTGCTGCTCGACGGAGAGATCTACCACTCCGCGCACGTCCTCCACAGCCTGACGCACGGCCTCTCCGATTCGCCTCAATTCGTAAAGGTCAGGACCGAAGATCTTCACCGCGATCGCGGCACGTGTCCCGGACAGCATGTGATCGATGCGATGTCCAATCGGCTGCCCGATGGTGACGTTCATGCCCGGCACTATCGTGAGGTCGTCGCGCAGCTCCGACATGACATCCGCCAGTTTGTGGTCCGACAGATCGAGCAATACATCGATCTCGGCACCGTTCGCCCCCTGCGCATGCTCGTCCAGTTCCGCTCGACCGGTGCGACGCGCGGTCGAAACCACAGCGGGATGCTCCAATAACTTTAGTTCGACCAAAGAACCGAGAGCATCGGACTCGTCGATGTTGGTCCCCGGCATCGTGGCTGCAGACAGGGTGAGCGTGCCCTCCTGGAACTCGGGCAAGAATCCTCGCCCCAGCAGAGGCAGCACGGCCAACGTCGCGATGACTGCCACAGCCGCTCCAACCATCACAGTGCGCGGTTTGTCCAAGATCCCCGCAAGATGACGGCCGTAGAACGCCTGCAATCGCTCCACCAACCAACTCTCTTTCTCACGCTGGGCAAAGGCTGCGTTGGGCAACAGATACGAGCACAACACCGGTGTCACTGTAACTGCAACGAGCAGCGACGCGAGAATGCTCACCGCGTAGGCAAACCCGAGCGGCCGCAGCATGCGGCCCTCGACACCGGAGAGGAAAAACAGCGGTACAAACACGATCGTGATGATGAGAGTCGCATTTACTATCGGGCCCAGGATCTCCTTGGCCGCGTCGTATACAACGGTCAGCATCGGCCGCCGTACGGCTTCCGGCTTTCTGAAATTCTCCTTGAGCCGCCGGTAGGTGTTCTCCACATCGATGATCGCGTCGTCGACCAACGCGCCGATCGCTATCGCCATGCCACCCAAGGTCATCGTGTTGATGGTGATCCCGGCGATCCGCATTGAGAGCACAGCCACTACGAGCGAGAGTGGAATTGCCAGCACGGATATGGCCGTGGTGCGAACGTTCCACAAGAATAGGAACAGCACGATGATGACCAGGATCGCACCGTCGCGCAGCGCTCCGATCACGTTGTCGATAGCCAGCTCGATAAAGTCGGCCTGACGGAAGATGTCGCTATTGATGACCATACCCTCGGGCAAGCCCACCTGAATCCGATCGAGTTCTTCAACGATCAGCTCGGTAAGTACGAGCGTGTTGGCGTTGGGCTGCTTCTGAACGGTGAGTATCACCGCCGGCTCGGCGTTGACGGAGGCGGCACCGAATCGTGGCTTGGGCCCGATTCTCACTTCGGCTACGTCGCCCAATACGATCGGGCTCCCCTCCACCGTGGCTACCACCGTCTTGGCGATGTCCTCAACCTGACGTACCCTGCCAAGCCCGCGGATCAGGATCTCCTGACCAGAGACCTGATACACACCGCCCGACGCTACGGCGTTGGCGTCCTCAGCGGCTGACAGAACGTCCTCCAGGCTCACCGGGTACTCCCGTAGGCGGTCGGGATGCACCAACACCTGGTATTCCTTCACTGCCCCCCCGAGGGGCACGACCTGCGCAACACCGGGAATGGCGAGCAGACGCTTGCGGACCGTCCAATCAGCAACGGCTCTCACGTCCATCAGTGAGTGCACCTCACTGGTGATTCCAACCAGCATGATCTCACCCATGATCGACGTGATCGGCGCCAACACCGGTGCCGAGGTCCCCTCCGGCATTTGACCGGCAAGCAGCTGGAGTTTCTCGCTCACTATCTGCCGCGCGCGGAAGATGTCGGTTCCCCAATCGAACTCGACCCACACGATGCTGATTCCCTGCGAAGTCGCGGACCGTACCCGCCGTACACCGGCGGCACCGTTCACCGCAGTCTCGATGGGAAACGTGATCATCGTTTCGATTTCTTCAGGCGCTACCCCGTGCGCGTCGGTCAACACCGTGACCGTCGGCGCGGTGAGATCGGGAAACACATCCACCGGCGCAGTCAGAGCGGCATAACCACCCAAGGCTAGGAGCGCGCCAGCCGCGAACACCGTCACCAGTCGGTTGCGAAGCGACCATTTGAGCAAGTAGTTCAACATTGCCGCTTCTCCTTAGTGCACGTGTCCGTGGTCGGACAGCTCGGACGTGTTGAGAGAAGAGAGTTTGACCTGATAGGCGCCCAGTGTAACCACACGTTCGCCCGGTCTGATCCCAGACTCTACCAACGTCCACTCGCCGTCAGACGGTCCGACTCGAACGGCTCTCCTCTCAAACGTCTCGCCCCCGATCTGCACGTACGCCACGAAGACGCCGTCCTCGTCGCGAATGGCCGAATTTGGAACGGCTATCCCGCCTATCGGATCGCCCAGCAGCAGCCGGCCGTCTCCGAGCATCCCGCCCTTTAGGCTGAGATCGGCGTTGTCGATCTCGACGATCACCGATAGCGTTCGCCGGTCAGGGTCGATGTCATTGCCGACCGATACAACTTTGCTCGTGCGATACACTCTGTCACTTCCCTCGACGCTGAACGTCGCCCCCGAAGTAGCCGACGTCCTGCCTGCATCCATCGCTGGAACGTTGAACCGCATCCAAACGGCTCGCGGATCGACGATGGAGAACAGGAGATCGCCGGCCGCGACGCGTTGCCCGGCCGCGAGATGACGCTCGTTTATGACCCCGGCGATAGGAGCCATGAGTGCCAGTTCGTAGGCTCCATCCGCCGGAGCGCCCATTGCCGCGAGAGCGGCGCGCGCCACCTCGAGGTCACGGCGCGTCTCTTCCAGCCTCTTCTCCGGAATTGCCCCAGCCGAATGGAGTCGTTCCACCCGCGCAAGCTCTCGCGTCAACCGTTGCTCGCTGGCCAGCTGAACGGCGTAAGCGTTGTCACCACCGACGGGTGACAACACGGCGAGTCTCTGTCCCTCCCTTACCCACTGACCCGGTGCTGGTGCTGACCGATTCGCGTCGGCGTGGATTAGCCCGTCCACCGGTGCCGAGACGAGTGCCGTACCACTTGCTACAGGAATGATGCGTCCACTCACCAGAATGGATCTCGGGATCTCCCGACGTATCGCAGTGACAGTCTCAAATTCGATGGGCCACTGCTGTTCCTTCAAGAACGAGATGCCCACTGCTTCCTCCTCGGGTAGCTCGGGTATCTCGTCGACGCTCGCATACACGAGCACCGGACCCACGAAGATCTCGTCACTCACTTGCGAGCCGCTGAGTTCCATGGTCAGGTCGTACATCCCCGGTTCCGAGAACGTCGGTGCGTGATTGTACACGCCCGCCCGTGCCGGTGCGTCTTGGGTAACCGACTGCTCGCCGCCGGACGGACCGTAGAACCTGAGTGTCAGACTACCCTCCTCTACAGCCCGGAAGGTCCGAAGATCGGTTAGGTGAATTGCCCACGGCTCGCCTTCCTGACCAGCCACCAACGCCGGATGTTCGAAGAACAACTCGACCGAGTCGGCCCAAATTGTGACTGACTCTCCGCCCTGTGTCTGGCTCGCCGGCGCCGCAGTGTCGTCGGTCGATCCAGCGTCACAACCCGAAAGCGCCAATCCGAATGCCGTCGCGGCCAGCACCGCGATGGTTGTGTATTTGATTGTCTGTTTCATCGATTCTCCTGCGTCCGGCCGTCGTCAGCGGCAAAGCCACCAACGGCTCTCTCGAGATCGTAGTAGGCGATCCAATACGCCGCCCTGAGGCGCGTCCTTGCCACCATCGCTTCACTGTATGCCTGTGCAGCGTCCAACACTTCGAGCAGAGTCAGTTCTCCTTCGGAGTAACTCAGCAACGCCACGTCGAGCAGATCGTCTACCTCAGCCAACAACTCGTCGCCAATCAATGCAGCGCGTCTCTCGAGTGATGTATAGCTCTCGGTAGTCGATATCACATCGTTGGTCACATGGGTGCGCGCGAGTTGTTCGCGCCTCTCCGCCACCTCCACACCAGCCGTAGCGGCCGCAACGTCACCGCCTTTCCAGTCCCACAATGGCAGAGGAATAGCCAACCCTAGAAACGGCCCGTCGAACCCGTCCGACTGTCGTTTGTACCCGCCGGTAATCGCCGGATCGGGCAACCTCGACCACTTGGCGACACTGACGGTTGCCTGTGCAGCTACGACAGAAGCGGTAGCGGCGGCGATCTCGCCCCGCTGCGTGAGTGCTTGGCTCAGCAACGGGTCAACATCCAGGTTCGGCGGGGTTCCCGATAGCGGGCCGGCGGGCGCCACCGGAAGACCCCCCTCGGCCGGAACCGTCAACGCAGTCAGTCGCCGCCTGAGACGGGCAAGCCCGAGTTCCGACTCCGTCCAGAGCTGCTCGTAGCGGGCACGTTCGACCCTGATCCGCTTGAGTTCAAAGGCCGATATGTCACCTTCCTCGAACCGGGCCGAACTGCTCTGCTCGGCCCGGCGAAACACCGTTGTGACCTGATCAACCGTCTGCCAGATCGCCTCTGCGGCTGCCGCCTCCACGTAAGCCCGCTTCAGTTCGAACACGAGTCGTGCGCTGTCCGCTTTGAGTTCCGCAGTCGCCGCGTCAGCACGTTGAGATCCTGCCTTGCGTCTATTGCTGTAGCGCCAGGGCCAATCGATGGGCTGAGTCAGCATGTAGTAGGTCTCCGAGTAATCGAGGCCCTGATTCGAGACCGACTCGTGAGTCACCGACGCTATCGGGTTCGGATATGCTCGCGTCTGGCGGGCAACTCCCGCTACCTCTCGAGTCGCCGCGCGGGAGATTGCCAGCTCCAGGTTGTTCTGGTTGAACAACTGCACGGCTTCGTCGAGCGTGATGCGCCGCACCTGCGCCTGGCCCGCTGTCGCACTCACCGCAACGAGACAATGAAGCAGGACCAGGCCAAACATTTTCATGATGTTGGATCGCAAAACCAGCCCTCCCGAGAGGAGTAAGCACGGGACCGTGCTGAGTTGTGACTAAGAAAAAGGACGTACGGATGCTGCCCGGCCCGCGTAACGCGGTCGGCCGGTCAGCTAATCAGGATGGGAGGTGCGCG
>JBDGZZ010000298.1:0-5130 GCA_039588335.1 Gemmatimonadota bacterium
AGCTAATTTAACTGCTAGTATATCTGGCGAATTACCTATTCATCTTGATTTGCCCGCTTCTATAACATCTTCATTTGTATATAGTTGGGTGAAGCATTTAAATGCTTATATAAAAGGAAGAATTGTAGGTGCTATTGCGGGCCAAGCTGATTTGGGGGCTTTTGTAGCTGTAGGTAGTAGTTCAAGCTCTGAATCAAGTTCAAGCTCTGAATCAAGTTCAAGTTCAGAATCTAGTTCAAGTAGTTCTGAATCAAGTTCAAGTAGCTCAGAGTCAAGTTCAAGCAGCTCAGAATCTAGTAGCTCAAGCTCTGAAAGCAGTTCAAGCTCTGAATCCAGCTCAAGCTCTGAATCTAGTAGTTCTGAATCAAGTAGCTCAAGTTCAGAGTCTAGTTCATCAGAATCAAGCTCTAGCTCCGAATCAAGCAGCTCAAGTTCAGAGAGTAGTTCTTCCGAATCAAGCAGTTCGAGCTCTGAATCAAGTAGTTCAAGTTCTGGTTTCTCAAGTAGTTCAAGTGAATCCAGCAGCTCCAGTTCTGAGTCAAGTAGCTCAAGTTCAGAATCCAGCTCTAGCTCCGAATCCAGCTCTAGCTCCGAATCTAGTTCCAGTTCCGAGAGTAGTTCATCTGAATCCAGCTCTAGCTCCGAATCTAGTTCATCAGAATCTAGCTCAAGCAGTTCTGAGTCTAGCAGTTCTGAATCAAGCAGCTCAAGCTCTGAATCGAGTAGTTCAA
Organism: Gemmatimonadota bacterium; assembly: GCA_039588335.1. GTDB lineage: Bacteria > Gemmatimonadota > Gemmatimonadetes > Gemmatimonadales > GWC2-71-9. The sequence continues at coordinate 732 of JBDGZZ010000298.1, forward strand.
GTTCTGAAAGCAGCTCTTCCGAAAGTAGTTCAAGTTCAGAAAGCAGCTCCAGCTCATCTGAATCTAGCTCAAGCTCTGAATCTAGCTCAAGCTCTGAAAGTAGTTCGTCTAGCTCTGCTTTCTCAAGCAGCTCAAGCTCAGAGTCTAGCTCAAGCTCCAAATCTAGTAGCTCCAGCTCCGAATCAAGCAGTTCTTCTGAATCAAGCTCTAGTTCCGAAAGCAGCTCAAGTAGTTCTGAAAGTAGCTCATCTGAATCAAGTAGCTCTTCGGAAAGCAGCTCCAGTTCGGAATCGAGCAGCTCTGAATCTAGCTCAAGTAGTTCTGAATCTAGTAGCTCCGAATCAAGCAGTTCCAGTTCTGAATCTAGTAGCTCTAGCTCTAAATCAAGCTCTTCAGAATCTAGCTCAAGCTCCGAATCCAGCTCAAGTTCCGAATCTAGTTCTTCCGAATCTAGCTCTAGCTCCGAGTCCAGCAGCTCTAGTTCCGAAAGCAGCTCTTCAGAATCAAGCTCAAGCTCCGAATCAAGCAGTTCCAGCTCTGAGAGCAGCTCATCAGAATCAAGTTCCAGCTCCGAGTCTAGTTCTAGTAGTTCAGAGTCTAGTTCTTCTGAATCGAGCTCTAGCTCAGAAAGCAGCTCAAGCTCAGAGAGCAGCTCTTCAGAATCAAGCTCAAGCTCCGAATCAAGCAGTTCCAGCTCCGAGAGCAGCTCATCAGAATCAAGTTCCAGCTCCGAATCAAGTAGCTCAAGTTCCGAATCCAGCTCAAGCTCAGAGAGTAGTTCGTCAGAATCCAGCTCGAGTTCGGAATCTAGCTCATCAGAATCAAGCTCTAGCTCCGAGTCCAGTAGCTCTAGTTCCGAAAGCAGTTCATCTGAATCCAGCTCAAGCTCAGAATCCAGCTCAAGCTCTGAATCCAGCTCAAGCAGTTCTGAATCCAGCTCAAGCTCTGAATCTTCAAGCAGCTCAGAATCTAGCTCTTCCACTGAGGCAGCTATGATTATAGAAGACGTGGTTGCAAGGTTCTTTACTAGTTCTTCTTCTTCAGTATCAAGTAGCTCGAGCGAATCAAGTAGTTCTAGCTCTGAGTCCAGCAGCTCAAGCTCTGAGTCTAGCTCTAGTTCGGAAAGCAGCTCTTCCGAGTCTAGCTCTAGTTCGGAAAGCAGCTCTTCCGAGTCTAGCTCAAGTTCAGAATCTAGCTCTAGTTCTGAGAGCAGCTCTTCAGAGTCCAGCTCAAGTAGCTCTGAATCTAGTTCGAGTTCAGAATCTAGTTCTTCAGAATCCAGCTCAAGCTCTGAGTCAAGCAGTTCTGAATCAAGCTCAAGCTCTGAATCAAGTAGTAGTTCTGAAAGTAGCTCATCTGAATCTAGTTCAAGTAGCTCTGAAAGCAGCTCTAGCTCTGAATCTAGTTCGTCTGAGTCTAGCTCAAGCTCTTCAGAATCTAGTTCGAGTTCAGAATCTAGCTCATCAGAATCCAGCTCAAGTTCCGAGTCCAGCAGCTCAAGTTCAGAGTCAAGCTCTTCCGAATCAAGTTCCAGCTCAGAATCAAGCAGCTCTAGTTCGAAGTCTAGCTCAAGCTCAGAATCCAGCTCAAGCTCTGAGTCAAGTAGTTCAAGCTCTGGTTTCTCAAGTAGTTCTAGTTCCGAATCAAGTTCCAGCTCAGAATCAAGCAGCTCTAGTTCGGAGTCTAGCTCAAGCTCAGAATCCAGCTCAAGCTCTGAGTCAAGTAGTTCAAGCTCTGAGAGCAGCTCATCGGAATCTAGTTCTAGCTCATCAGAATCAAGTTCTAGTTCTGAATCCAGCTCAAGCTCAGAATCAAGTAGTTCTAGTTCAGAAAGTAGTTCATCAGAATCTAGCTCAAGCTCATCAGAATCTAGTTCAAGTTCCGAATCCAGCTCTAGCTCTGAAAGTAGCTCTTCAGAATCGAGTAGCTCAAGCTCCGAATCTAGCTCGAGCTCTGAGTCCAGCTCTTCAGAATCTAGCTCAAGCTCTGAATCAAGCAGCTCCAGCTCCGAATCCAGCTCTTCAGAATCTAGCTCAAGTTCAGAGTCGAGTAGCTCAAGCTCCGAATCTAGTTCGAGTTCATCTGAATCTAGCTCTTCAGAATCAAGCTCAAGCAGCTCAGAATCCAGCTCTAGCTCTGAAAGCAGTTCAAGCTCTGAATCTAGTAGCTCCAGCTCTGAAAGTAGTTCATCGGAATCCAGTTCAAGTAGTTCAGAGTCAAGTAGCTCTGAATCAAGCAGCTCAAGCTCAGAATCAAGCAGCTCAAGCTCTGAGAGCAGCTCATCCGAATCTAGTTCCAGCTCAGAATCTAGCAGTTCTAGTTCTGAGTCTAGCTCTTCAGAATCCAGCTCAAGTAGTTCCGAGTCCAGCAGCTCAAGCTCCGAGAGCAGCTCTTCCGAATCCAGCTCTAGTTCCGAGTCCAGCAGCTCAAGCTCCGAAAGCAGCAGCTCTGAATCAAGTTCGAGTTCTGAGAGTAGCTCATCTGAATCAAGCTCCAGTTCTGAATCTAGTAGCTCCAGTTCAGAAAGTAGCTCATCGGAATCTAGCTCAAGCTCTGAATCTAGCAGCTCAAGCTCTGAAAGTAGTTCCAGCTCTGAAAGTAGCTCAAGCAGTTCAGAGAGCAGCTCTAGCTCTGAATCTTCAAGCAGCTCAGAATCTAGCTCTTCCACAGAACAGGCTATGATTATAGAAGACGTAGTTGCTACGTTTGTTGAAGCGGCGATGGTTGTAGAAGACGTAGTTGCTAAATTTGCTGTGTTACCTATAGTGCCAGATGCTTCAGGTTTTGGTATATATACTTTTGCTGGTAGTGGAAGAAGTGAAGAACCGTGGAATACGACTGTATATAGAGTGACCAATACTAATGATACAGCGTCAGGGTCTCTACGACAGGCTATTTCAGATCACGGTGATGTAAGTACACCAGGAGTAATTATATTTGAAATATCAGGGGTTATTACGCTTAGTTCTGCGATAATACTAAATACTGCCAATGAGGGGCACCTTACTATTGCTGGGCAGACCGCTCCTTCACCAGGAATTACTATATATGGAGGGGAGATTAAGGTTACGGCAGCGTGCACTGATGTTCTCTTTCAGCATCTCAGAATTCGCCAGGGGTTGGGTAATGCTGGAGACCACGCAACGAATATCACAACTGCTTCAGGCGACGAAGTAAAGAACATTGTTTTTGATCATTGCTCACTCAGTTGGGGTGAGGACGAGTGTGTTGGTACCTATGACAATGCTGCTGATGGTCACGGTCAGACACACGACATTACATTTTGGAAGTCTATCATTGCAGAAGGGTGTGATGATTCGCCCGCCAATCATGGTTTTGGTATTCTGATAGGTCACGGGGTTCAAAACGTTGCTCTCATTAGGAGTTTATTAGTCCACCAGAGAGCTAGAGGGCCTCGTGTAAACTACGGAGCTACGTTTGTTTCACTTAACAACGTGGTGTATAACTTCCTGGGATCACCCGTTGATCTGGGTGGAGATACAGATGCTGAGATTTATGGTTGTGTTGAAGGTAACGACTTTATAACTGGCACCGACAGTACATATACGGAACCTATCTCAATACGATCAGCTATACATGCTGATAGTGAGCTTTACCTGGCTAATAACAGAGATGAAGGCGTGATCCCTGGCGATCCGTGGGCTACTACCATGGTGGATGATAGTAGTGGTGAGATTACGGCGGTTTCAAGACCACTATTCCCTACAGGATATACAGTAGTGGCGCCAAGCGATGCGCTGAAGGCCGAGATCCTCTCTGGAGTTGGCGCACGTCCAGCTGATAGGGACAGTCATGATATCAGAGTTATAAATAATGTGGTTAGTGGTACCGGAACTATTATAGATGATGAAGCTGATATTGGTGGAATTGGAACATTGGATGAAAATACAAGGTCACTTACCATACCAGCAAATCCAAATGATGATAGTGGAAATGGTTATACTAATCTTGAGGTGTGGTTACAAGGATATGCGACAGGTGTTGAATTGAGCTCAAGTTCAGAAAGTAGCTCTAGTTCAGAGTCCAGCTCTAGTTCTGAATCTTCAAGTAGCTCATCAGAATCTAGCTCTAGCTCCGAGTCTAGCAGCTCTAGCTCTGAAAGTAGTTCCAGCTCCGAGTCTAGTTCCAGCTCATCTTCAGAGATATAATTTTTTTAATTTTAATGCATTTTTTGTCTAGCAAACGTCTTATTTTATTCTATAATATAGGTGAATACAGAATAATAAAGCAGAAACTAGGAGAGAAAATATGCTATTAGAGTCCGTCGAGGCACGGGACTTACCAGATGCGTGGTTCCAGTGCGTTGATAGAATTTTGGATGTTGGACGAGAATATGTAATTGATAGAGGTAGTTACGAAGGCCAAAAAAGGCTAGAGT
>JBDGZZ010000299.1:0-5096 GCA_039588335.1 Gemmatimonadota bacterium
CGTCGACAACGGACGAATGTCCGTGGACATCACCCCGATGTCCATGGCCCCACGACCATTGTCCGCGGCCGTTGGACGTGGTCCCTACTCACTCTCACAGGAGGTTCGTATGACGAAGCGGTTTCCCAGATCCGAGTCCGACATCACCATGCTCGCGGTGCGGGTGATCGACGGACTCACCAACGCGGCGGAGGACTTTCCCGCTCCGCCGGTTTCCCCCGAGGAACTGCGGGGGAAGCTGGACACGTTCCAGGCGGCCGACACGGCGACCGTGGCCGCCGAGACAGCGTTACGAAATCAACACGAGGAGAAGGACGAGGCCCGGTTCGATCCCAATGCGCAGTCGTTCGCGGGCGCAATCGGGTTGATGCAAATGCTTCCCAAAACGGCGCGCGGGTTTGGCTTCGATTCACTGACCGTTCCCGAGAAGAGTACCCAAGCCGGTACCTACTACCTGCGGCACCTTTATAGGCTCACCGATGACGCGGCTACTCCGGAGGATCGACTGTGGTTTGCCTTGGCATCGTACAACGCCGGATACGGCCACGTGGGCGATGCACGACGCCTGACCGCCGAGCTAGGTGGTGACCCCGACGTGTGTTTCGGCGGTGTCGACGAAGGCATGCCCCTGCTGGCGAAGCGCGAGTATCACAGCCGGACTCGATACGGCTACTGCCGTTGCATGGAACCCGTCTTGTATATCCGACGAATTCGCGACCGGCATCAGGCATATTCGGATGCGTTAGGGGATGGCAGGTGGCTTCCGGACGCCGCAGCGCCACTCGACCTAGTGGATTACCCAATCTTTTAGCCAGCTGCTCTCGAGCAGGACTTCCGTTACAAACGGATCTCCCTGAACGATCTTACTTGCTTGCTCGAAGTCGTCGGCTTCGAAGGTGATGAGTCCGCCGGACAGATCACCGAATGGTCCCCCGCGGTATTTCCTCAGTTTCCTCGTTTGCCAGTACTCCTCATGGCGTGGTACCGTCTCCCGTATCTTCTCGGGTTCGTTTCTCATCAAATAGAAAAAGACTATCTGTGTCGACATTCCTTCCCCTCCTACGACGACGGCTGGTGACCCCAACCGAGCTAACCTAGGATGGAATCGGAGCGCTGTGAAGCGCCGGCCGACCATTAGGTCCACCTCTACGCTTGCCATTCGGTTTCTGCAGCTTCACTATTCGAGAACAGTCTGGATGCAACGATCCTGCGCCACGGCGGGAGGTCTCTAATGGCATCAGCGAAGATGGTTTCCGAAGAGGATGCTACCGGCAGGGTCAAAAAGATCTACGAGGAGATCAAGGAGGCGCTCGGGATCGACTTCGTCCCCAATATGTACCGGGCGATGGCGCCCAATCCGAGCTACCTGGAGGCCAACTGGAACAAGATCAGGGCCGTAATGAAACGGGAGGGCAAGCTCGATCCACTGACGAAAGAGATCATCGCAGTGGCCGTATCAGCGGTTAGCGGGTGCAAGTACTGAATTGAAGTTCACACTTCCGCGGTGCGGAAGCTCGGGCTGGATGATGAGGGCGTACTCGAACTCATGGCGGTGGTGGACGTTTTCGCCGGCCTGAACAAGCTGCTGGAGGGCTTGCAGGTGGAGATGGACGAGAAACCGTGGTACGGGTGAGGGTAGGACCAGGAATGCCGTGAGCATTCCTCGATCCTAGCCCCTGTGAAATGTCACTTCGCCGAGCAGTGTGAATCCGCTCCTACCTGCGATAGGTGGAGTAAACGTAGCCCGAGGCTCTCTGAGAATCGTGACATGAGAGACACTGCTCGCGCATGTTGGTCACCGAAGGTTGGAGTGGGTCGCCCTGCCTGAAGTCCTCGAAGCCCCATCCTTCGGTGTCACCGAAGCGGTCGGGGTCCTTTTCCATCACACCTATGACCTTGCGCGGTCCTTCAGTGATGGCGTTGCCCTCCACTCTCTCTTCCAGGAGGTCGAATACGAGAACAGCGCCCTTCTGAAACGGCGTTCCATCCTTCAGAGCCACGAGGGCCAAATCGTTGGCGTACACGTGATGGACTCCCCCGAAGGCGTTGTAGTTGACGTGGCCTTCGAGAATCACAGCCGACTTCACGTGGGTCCAGTTCCGGTAACCGTCTGGGAACGCGACCCGCGGTTGGGTTTGCCCGAGGAGCAAGCTCGACACGATGACACCGCTCACTAGCACGCCTGTCAGTGCCGCGACGTCAGTTCGACTGTTCATTTCTCGGACTCCTCTCTGTTGGTCAACTCAAGGGGTACAGCTGCGGCGGGCCAGCGACAGAGTGGGCCGCCGCACCGTTCCACCAACACAAATGGTTGCTGCCACAGGCGGCGCCGATCAGGGCTTCCGCGCTTCGATCAGTGCCGACACCACATAATCCTCGAGCTTCGCACCTGGCGACCACTCACGTACCAACTCGCGGCGCTCGTCCTGCGGTCTGATGCTGATGTCGACGAATCCCGCTGTGGTCAACATGGTCTCGACATCTTCCGCCAGGATGGCTCCAGACACACAGCCGGCGTAGGCAGCCAGATCCTGACGGGCCGACTCCGGCAGAGGCGCCGTCGCGATTACGTCAGCTACGGCCAACCGTCCTCCGCTCTTGAGAACACGGAAAGCGTCGTTGAACACGTCCGGCTTCTCTGGCGACAAGTTGATCACGCAGTTGGAGATGATTACGTCGACCGACTCGTTGGCCACCGGCAGATCCTCGATCTCGCCGAGACGGAAGCCCACATTTGAAACGCCGGCTTTCTTTGCGTTTTCTCTGGCTTTGCTGATCATTTCAGGAGTCATATCCACGCCAATGACTTGACCCGACTCTCCTACTTGCCGTGCTGCCAGAAAGCAGTCGAAACCGCCTCCGGAGCCGAGGTCCACCACAGTCTCCCCGGGTTGGAGAGAGGCTATGGCCTGTGGATTGCCGCATCCCAACCCAAGATTGGCTCCGTCGGGTGCCGTGGCGATCTCGCCCTCGGTGTATCCCATCTGCGTGGCCAGCTGTGCTGCAGAAACTGCCGAACCGTCGCCGCAGCCGCAGCCGGTCTGCTCTTGGGCAGCTATGTCACCGTAGGTACTTCGTACGGCCGTCCGGATCTCATCCGGTGATGCATTCTTCGTCACAACTCCTCCTTGCGTTCGCGCTGCCCGGTTGGGCAACGAAGTCAGTGAAGAACTCGCCCAGCTCACGCAGCACGTCTGGTTCGACCCAGCAGCGGATCTCTCGGCCGCAGCGTTCTGTGGCAATCAGCCCAGCGTGGGTCAGCTCCTTCAGATGGTGTGACACGGTTGACGGCACGATGTCCAATTCTGCCGCCAGCTCTCCCACGCAGCGGCGCATCGTCTCATCCCCCGCACAGGCGGTTCCGGGGACGCAACAGGTAGCCAGCCGCTGAAAGATCTGAAGGCGATGGGGGTGGCCCAGTGCTTTGAATCGCGAGGCGATCGTGTCCAGAGTAATTCGATAGTTCGACATATATCGAACTATAATGCCTGCCATGGACCTGTCAAGGGGTGGCTAGTACCCCATTCTAAGTGATTCTACCCCAACAGTTTATTTGATGTCTTCCGGGCGGTTGTTGCAGTCTGGTTGCGGCTTACGGTGCCTAAAGGGCGGCGGCAACGTGCCATTGGTGATCACACCCAAACACGTAATGACAGATTGGCAGGATGTCGTGAAAGAGGCATGACGAAGCCATAACCAGAATCACCAGCAAGAGCGCTGAAATAATGATCTTGTGATGTCTCTCGATTGATGCGCTAAACGTTGACATGACAGAACCTCCATGCGATTGACGACGCGTCAGACCCGGTCTTCTCTGTCGGAACCCCTAGAGACTTTCTCGTTAAGGCAGCGTGAGATCCGTGTGAAGGGCGGCGGGACGGAACGCTCCGTCGGCTAGCCAGCTCGCGGCCGTCCTCGTTAGCATGCATCTTCTCCCTATATGTCGGACCAGTTCAAGGTGCGGACAAGCTGTCCCCGCCAGCGTCGTACAGTTCAGGAGATCCGATGGCAATTGTCGACGGCAGAGTCCTCTCGGTCAACGTTGGTCAGGTGCGTGAGTTTGAGTACGGCGGCCGCACTGCAAAGAGCGCCATTTGGAAATCACCCGTCGAAGGTCGCATAGCGGTTCGAGGCGTCAATCTCGATGGAGACGACCAAGCGGATCGCGAGGCTCACGGAGGGCCTGACAAGGCTGTCTACGCGTACGCCATAGAGGACCTGCGGTGGTGGGAAGAGCAGCTCGGTCGTTCGCTCGAGTTTGGTGAATTCGGCGAAAACCTCACTACCGAAGGGATCGACGTGAGTGAAGCGCGTGTCGGGGAGCGTTGGCAGGTCGGGACCGCTCTTCTCGAGGTATCCGAGCCGCGCGTGCCGTGCTGGCGTTTTGCCGTTCGGATGGACGACAAGTACTTCCCCCGGCGCTTTACCGAAGCACTGCGTCCAGGGGCCTACCTGCGAATCATCATCGAGGGTGACCTCGCCGCCGGGGATGATGCCCGGGTGACGGAGAGACCGGATCATGATCTGACCGTCCGGGATGTGTTTCGTGTCTACTCACGGGACCGAGATGAAGCCGAACGGTTACTTGCGGTCCCGCAGCTGCCCGAAAGCTGGCGGAGATGGGCCGAGAATTGGCTGCAAAAAGCGCAAGGTCGCTAGACGGACGGCTTCGCTCAATTGGAGATTGGCTCACAGAGAGGCGACCATGATCCCACGCTGGGTTCGCGACACGAATTTTGACAAACTCGCTGGCGTCGTCCGATTGATGCTGGGAGTTGTATTCGTCATGACGGGGGCGATGAAGCTGATCGTCCCGATGTTGGCGGATGCATGGTCCGGTCAGTTGCTGGCCGCGAACCTTCCGTTCTATACCCTGACTCGATGGACGGTGCCGTTCATCGAGATGGCCTTGGGGAGTATGCTACTGGCCGGCCTGTTTGCACGGCTCGCGAGCTTCGCCGTCATCGGCATCATGACGGTTGCCACGTATGTACATCTGGTCGTCGACGATGCGACGTTGTTCCCGCTTCAGCCGAGCGAACCGGTCGTCCCCATCGTTGTCATGGCAATGAGCGCGTTGATTCTCTGGAAGGGAG
>JBDGZZ010000300.1:0-5093 GCA_039588335.1 Gemmatimonadota bacterium
GGCATCGTGATACCCCGCATGGCTGAGCGCGTCGATCGATGAAACTGCGTGTATGGAGTATGCGTCAATGTAGTCGGTCTTCAGTCTCTCGAGACTCTGGCGAACACGATCCACGATCGCGTCTACTGTGTCGGAGTCACGAACCCGTCCCTTGGTGGCGACAAAAATCTTGTCGCGCTCCATGTGTTGCATCGCGTCGCCGATGGCGCTCTCAGCGGCTCCGTTTCCATAGCCCTCAGCCGTATCGAAGTAGTTCACGCCCTTGTCATATGCGTATCGTACCACGGCCGAATCTCTCAACGGGACACTCCCCATACCGATATCTGAGGCCTGCCATCCGGTTCGCCCTAGAGTGCGATGTCGTCGAATGCGGGCGTCCTGCCCGGTTCGAGTTGGAAACAGCTTGAGAGAATTGTGCGCGGCAGAATTGGTGCTTCCCAGGGAGGCACCTACAGCCAATGCTGCACCACCGACTCTTACAAAGTTCCTGCGGGAAATCCTGCTGTTGTCGGACTCGGACCCTGAATCCTTATGCATGATACGGCTCCTATGGAGCTGCGTCCGCTCAGCTCGTCTGGAACGGCTTACCGAGGTAGGCGCTGGTGCTTGTGGTCCCGGCGGCCGGTCGGACCGGCACGGACGCGTTGGTCCGGCTCGCCGCAAGCACTGATATAATAACCTCTGCTGAAGCATTGCGCCCGGCGCCCGCGTCATTCGATGTCCAAAGAATGAAGACGCTTTCATAGTTGGTTTGCCGTGAGTCTAGTCCCACTGTATACTGAGCAGAGTCTAGAGACTGGTCTTGAGAGGAAATGGAACGTAGGGATTTCCTGAAGCGGACGGGCCCGGCGGTGGCGCTTGCAGCGGTAACCGGCACCACTGGCTTAGTGTTCCACAACCGCGAGACGACCAGGCGTCGCACGGTGCTTGCCAAGAAGGCCAGTTTCGAAGTTCCCGCCGATCCTTCTCTTCCAATCCTCACTTCGGCTACGAACACCGACCCCGCCACGGCTCTCAACGCGGCACTAGATGGTGTCGGCGGGATCGAGCGGTTCGTGCACGCCGGTGAAACGGTGGTACTGAAACCAAATGTAGGGTGGGATCGCACACCGGCTCAGGGTGCCAACACACATCCTGTGCTCGTCAGTGAGATGGTTCGGCTCTGTCTGTCGGCGGGTGCAGCACAAGTGGTAGTAGCAGACGTCAGCTGTAACGATCCCCGACGCAGTTTCTTGCGCTCTGGTATCAAGGAAGCAGGCGAAACAGCGGGAGCAAAGGTGGAGCTCCCGGTCGAGGAAGACTTTGCGGAAGTAGACCTCGGCGGCGAGGTCCTCAATCGGTGGCCAGTCCTCAGGCACTTCGTCGAAGCCGACCGACTCATAAACATGCCCGTCATCAAGCAACACTCTTTGACGCGCTGCACGGTCGGAATGAAGAACCTGTATGGAATACTCGGTGGAAGGCGGAATCGACTCCATCAGGAGATAGACCAGTCCATAGTCGATCTAGCTGCGTTTGTCAGACCGACTCTGACTGTGGTGGACGGAACACGGGTCCTGTTTAGGGGCGGGCCCCAGGGCGGTTCGCTCGATGATGTGGCTACTGAGAACACCGTCATGTGTGCCACCGACCAAGTAGCCGCCGATTCGAGAGCGGCAGAGTTTCTGGGCCTGCAGGGACATCAAGTCGGTCACATAGCGTTGGCCGCTGAGTTGGGACTTGGGTCGCTGGACTATCGTGTTGCTGGGTTCAAAGAAATAGCCTAGCCTAGTCGATAGCTCATGACGATCCACACCGTCAGGAACCTGCGCAGGATCTCTCAGGTAGCGTTCTTCTTCATCTTTTTCTGGTTGATTCTCAAGACGACATTTGAGGTCGATTTCAATCCTGCCACAGCCTCTGAGATCCGGCTTCCCTATCCGGTATCGATAGCTCTCGAGTTCGATCCACTAGTGGCGCTAATGACGTTGCTCGCGAGTGGAACGCTGTACAAGGGATTGATGTGGTCCTTGGTGATCCTAATACCGACGGTTTTCATGGGTCGCTTCTTCTGTGGTTGGATGTGTCCCCTTGGTAGCCTGAACCATTGGATAGCGGCGATCGGTTCGGAGCGGACTACACGTCGCGGCAAGAGACTGCTCGAGTCGAATCGGTACAAGAAATACCAGCGGATCAAGTACTACATATTTTTTTTCGTGTTGGGAGCCGCGTTGCTGGGGAGCGTACAGGCCGGACTGCTTGACCCGCTACCCTTGCTGGCTCGCTCCCTTGGGACTGCGGTGTTGCCCACCTTGCACACCGGAGTGCTTGCGTTGGCGGCAGCCGGGCGGGACTCGGGGATCGGGGTGATTGACGTTGCTGCCCAGGGAGTATACGACTTGTTTGCGACGACGGTGCTTCCATTCCGTCAAGCTCATTTCCACGGCGTTGTGTTCATCGGTCTCTTCTTCTTGACTATCCTGATGCTCAACCGCGTGTTCACTCGCTTCTGGTGCCGCGGCATATGCCCGCTAGGCGCAATGTTGGGGATCTTTTCACGATATGCCATCTTCGGCCTCACCAAAAACGAGAAGGTGTGCAATAACTGCAACCGATGTCTCCTGTCGTGCCAGGGTGCGGACGACCCACAGGTAGGTAGTCGTTGGCGGCAGGCCGAGTGCCATCTGTGCCTGAATTGTCAGGCTGCATGCCCCGAAGGTGCTTTGAGGTTCGAGTTCTTCCCCAGCCGTAAAGAGACCAAGACGAATCCCACTGGTACCCAAAAGGTAGATGTGACTCGGCGGAAGGTGTTGGCTTCAGTGCTGGGCGGGGTGGCAGCAGTGCCGCTAATGCGTTCTGGAGATGCGTTCGAGGTGAGACGCTCACCGTATCTAGTCCGCCCGCCTGGATCGCAGCCGGAAGATGATTTCCTCGGCCGGTGTATTCGCTGTGGCCAATGCATGCGTGTGTGTCCCAACAACGCGCTGCATCCCGCGTTGCTGGAATCGGGTCTGGAGGGTCTGTGGACCCCATATCTGGTTGCCAAGATCGGTTACTGTGAACCCACTTGCACACTGTGCGGCCAAGTCTGTCCCACCGGTGCGATCATCGAACTGACCTTCGAGCAGAAGGTCGGCAGTGATGATACACCTCCTAATCGGATCGGAACGGCATTTCTTGACCGCGGGCGATGTCTGCCCTGGGCAATGGCAACGCCGTGCATAGTATGCGAGGAATGGTGCCCTACATCTCCGAAGGCGATCTATCTATTGGAGGAACTCGCTGTCGACAGGGAAGGGAATGAAGTGGAAGTAAAGAGACCACACGTAGACCCCGCACTTTGCACCGGTTGTGGCGCGTGTGAGTACGCCTGTCCCGTTTACGATCGCAAGGCTATCTACATCACTTCCGTTGGTGAGTCCCGCTCCGAAACCAATCAAATACTCTTGGAGAGACAGCGGGCATAGGCCGTAACATCTCTCAAATCAGACTATCCGTGTCCCATCCGAGCCTCACCAGTTCGATATTGCTCATGTCGGCGTTACCCAGATGGTGTTGGGTGTCAGCCAGGGCAATATGGTGGGCCGTCGGTTGCAAAGGCCGATCCTCGCCGAAGGCCAGTTGACGTTTCCGCTGAATGATGTGTAGTCCGATGGTGTCGGCGGCGACCGGATCGGTGCTGACTATGAGGCCGTTGTAATTCCACACGTAGCTTCTATCGAAGTGATGTGGTCCGATGTTATGGAACTGCGGAGTCAGCATCACCAAAACGTTGAGCCGCGTCTTGCCCTTCGTGAGCGGTAGGTTCCACAGCTTGGCCAGGTCAGCGCAGGCATCGGGATGGTAGTCGGGCGGATGTGGCACGAACATGATGTAGTTCTTGATCAAACTCCCCACTCCGGACCAGGCATGAGTGCGCATCGGCCGTGTGTTCACGAGCGCCGTAGCGTTCAGAAAAACATCGCTTCGAAGAACACGCTGGTCTCCAATATCTATGTTGTCCTGGCGTACGCCCGCCTGACGTACTCCTCGTTCGATTGCTTGTTCCACCTCGGGTGGCGTGGGAAGAAAACGCCACGAGTTGGATTTTATGCCGACGATATCAGAAGGCTGAATGATTTGACTCCAACAACTCATTGGATCACTCGAATCGAACAACGAGGTCATTGCATTGTCCAGCATTTGCTGGACGAGCCTGCCGTTGATGTTTCCGTTGTCAGATACGACGCCTTCATCGCGTATCAGTACCACCCTGGACGCCTTGTCTTGAACGGTCGTAACTGCAGTGGTCGCAGGCAAACCTGCCACGCCAAGTGCAGCGCTGCCGACACCCTTCATGAAGGTCCGGCGCGTAATAGCAGTTCGTTCTTTAGTCATGGCAAGGTCCCTCAGCGCTGTAACGCCGGGAGTCGGCTCAGTGCTGCTTGCATTAGCTGTTCTGCAGAGGTCTCCGAACCGGCGTCTAGAACCACGATCACATAACGATCGTTCTGCTTGAATGTAAGGAACTTCTCGTTCTCTGTCTCTATGGTCTCCATGACATCGGTGCCGTCCGCATGGGCTTGTCTAAATGAAGACAAAGCTGCCATAGCATCGGTCGTGTCCTGGTACTGCACGATCAACAGATACGTTGAACCGGGCTCGTATCGCGCCAGCACGGCGTCGGTACCGGCCGCAAGGTTCAGGATGTTGTCCCTGGTGAGGTAGTAGTGGTAGTTCAGCGATTGGTGGAGATGGAAGAATCTGTCGCTGAACGGCACAAGGCCGTCAGTTGGCAGAGCGGAAAGCAGGATTGGAGGAGCTGCCGCCGGCGGGAGTCTCTCTGAAACGGCGCTAGCGACATCTACGAGTACGGAGTCCGACGGGGTGTCATCTTCGGACGAAACGCACGCGTAATATTGATCTTGCCAGAAGCATAGCACACGCCCTTTGCGCTCGAACCCACCCCCAATGCCGGCTTCTTCGTGCTCGCGTGCGTAGCTGAACACGCCGTAGGCGTCGGCCGAGTTACCCATGTCGAACAGCTCTACCAGCAGATCTGGTCTGTCGGGACTGGAGTAACTGGCCACGGCAACCTGCTGGAAGGCGAAGGAGCGATAGACCTCGCCTGCGCC
>JBDGZZ010000301.1:0-5067 GCA_039588335.1 Gemmatimonadota bacterium
CGTGACGAGAGCAAACGGCGTGTAGGTACCCGCGATGAGCAGAAAGATGGCGGCGTGGTCAAGGATCCCGAAGACCCGTTTGCCACGTCCAGAGGGTAGCGCGTGATAGAGAGTCGACGAGGTGTACAGGACGACCAGAGTGACGCCGTAAACGGTGCAAGAGACCACGTGCATTGCGGAGCCTCTCTGAGCCGCAAAGACGACCATGAGTACGAGCGCCGCGATTCCTAACAGTAGACCGGCGCCGTGAGTCAGACTATGGGCCAACTCCTCGGCGGCGGAGAACTGTTCGTCAGGACTCTTGGCAGACATTGTCTGCATGGTCATCCACTGGAGCCAAACGTGCAACCGAATTCCAGCTGGGAAGACTAATCACCCTTCGAACAGTTGTGGTGAAACGAGTTCGAACATCGTCCAACCTCAAGAGCACGGCTCACTGTGACTCCTGTTTAGCCACGAGGTGTTCGAGGATCCGAATTCTTGGTGCTTCGGCCGCAGGGACGTACGTAAGGGCGGGTCGAGTTGCATTTCGTCCGGAGACCTGATTCGCGGAGGCGGGCCCCTTGGGCAAGCATGTTGATCGGCTTCTCACTAGCACCTTACGCTTAGACCCTGTAACCTTCGGTGTCCCAACCAATGCCGGGGTGGCGGAACTGGTAGACGCAACGGACTTAAAAGACGATATGCCACAAATAGACCCCCAGCCCAACGGTCGCATTTCCAATCAGTTACAAGGCAAGATGATTCCGGCGACGGACTTACGGGGACGGTGTTTTAAGTCCGCTTAAGCGTGATTAAGTCCATTTAAGCGCGTTTGGAGCTCGGATATGGCACAAAACATGGCACAGTCTGGAGTGTAAGATCGCCTCCATTCAGATTAGCCGGGGCCCGGGTACCAGCGGACACAGCCCGGAAGAAGTCGGAGCCCGACGGTGCAGTGCGTGGCGACAATAAGATAGGAGCAAGAAATGGCAGGCCATAGCCCAGACGACGTGACCGAATTCGAGCGAGAGACCTGGAATCGGTGTGCGCAGAATTATCAAGAGACTTTTGTTCCCCTCACCAACGAGGCCGTACAGCTTCTGATGGAGGCTGCGAACGTCAAGAGCGGTACGCGCGTGCTAGACATCGGTAGCGGGCCAGGAAACGTGGCCGGGCAGCTTGCCGCCGCCGGCGCCGATGTCGATGCCGTAGACTACTCCGAGCCGATGCTCGAGGTTGCGAAGAAGAATCACCCCGACATCCGTTTTCACTTCGCGAACGCCGAGAAGCTCCCCTTCGACGACGGGACCTTTGATGCCGTCATCTCCAGCCTGACGGTGCATCACCTGGCTCGCCCCGCGGAGGTGTTCAAGGAGGTGCACCGAGTGCTCAAGCCCGGCGGTAGCTTCGCCTGGGCGGTTTGGGGGCCGGAAGAGGAGCAGACCGGTTTCGGAGTGTTCTTCGGCGCTTTGCTGACCCATTTGCCCGATCTAGACATGTCCGCTCTTCCCTTCGGTCCGCTGCTCGGCGTCACTGACAGCGATATGTACGAGCCCTACGTCAGCGGCGCGGGCCTGACCAACTTTCAGCTCGATGCGCACAAGGTGACGTGGAAATCAGACACGCTCGACGCGGTCCTTCGTGGCATGTCGGACTGGTCGAACCTGGCCGCATTTCCCGAGGAGCTCCAGGAGAAGGTCAGAGCCAGCACCCGCGAGAACGCCAAGGCCTTCGAGAAGAACGGCAAGTACGAGTTCCCGCACTCGCTCGTCGTCGGTCGCGCGACGAAGTCGTAGGCGACGGGGTTGCAGGCTGTATCGGACTGACCGTTGTCTTGAACCGCTAGCGCCTTACCCTAGAAACCTGTAACCTCACATGGGGAGCAAAGTGAGGCCATTTGAGTCTATTTGAGTCCTATGACGTCGGTTTACGGACAAAAACCGGATCACAAACCGGATCACCCTTTGAGATACTTCCGGCGGCCTATCGGCCCCCGGACCACGTAGTAGTGTATTCCGCCCGACAAGAGTAAGATAAGCTAATACCGTGGTAGGCGACCTCATCGACCCCTGGATGTCCCTTGGCCTTGAAGTCGCCAAAAGGCTAGGGCCATGAATATCCTGCTCGTTTCTCCCCGCACCCCCAGCACGTTCTGGAGTTTCCGCCACGCCGTCTCCTTCATCTCCAGAAAGGCCAGTTCTCCGCCCCTTGGGCTTCTGACCGTGGCGGCGATGCTGCCGCGATCCTGGAATCTGAAGCTCGTGGACCTCGACGTTCGATCCCTCGAGGACGAATCGATCCTCTGGGCAGATTATGTCCTGATCGGGGGAATGATCGTTCATCGTGACTCGGCCACCGAGGTGGCGAAGCGGAGCCGGGCGCTCGGCCGACCGGTCATCGCGGGAGGGCCCCTGTTCGCAGCTGGACACGAGTCGTTTCCCGAGATCGATCACTTCGTCCTTGGGGAGGCGGAAGATCTCATTGAGAAGCTGGTCGAGGACATGATCGAGGGCCGGGTGGCCACCATCTACGAGGCGACAGAGTTTCCCGAGCTGTCCCGCACTCCCGTCCCGCGCTGGGATCTGATCAGGTTCCGGGACTACGCCGGCATGTCGATACAGTTTTCCCGCGGCTGCCCGTTCAACTGCGAATTCTGCGACATCGTGGCCATGAACGGACGGGTACCCCGGACCAAGGCCCCTCAGCAGATCATCGACGAACTCGAGGCTCTGCGCCGAGCGGGTTGGAAGGGGAGAGTGTTTTTGGTCGACGACAACTTCATCGGCAATCGGCGCAAGGTGAAGGAACTTCTACGGGCCATGATCGCGTGGCGCCGCAGCACGCGGGTACGGATGGAGTTCCTGACCGAGGCCTCGGTGAATCTGGCCGCCGATGCCGAACTCCTCGGGCTCATGGCTGAGGCCGGGTTCAAGCAGGTCTTCCTGGGGATAGAGACCCCGTCCCTCGAGGGACTTGCTGAATGCGGCAAGAAACAGAACTTGGCCGGCGGAGACCTCGGGACCTCGGTGCGGACGATCCAGGAGGCGGGGATCGAGGTCATGGGCGGCTTCATCATTGGCTTCGACAGCGATCCTCCGGACATCTTTGAACGGCAGTTCGAGTTCATCCAGAAATCGGGTATCGTGACGGCCATGGTGGGGCTCTTGACCGCCCTGCCCCGAACCCGCCTCTATCAACGGCTGGTGGCTGAAAAGCGGCTGGTCGCCGTAAGCACCGGCAACAACACTGAGGCCGTCTGCAACTTCATCCCCCGGCTGGGACGGGAGACCTTGACCGACGGGTATCGGCGGCTTGTCCAATCGCTCTACGAGCCCGGGGCCTTCTATGCCCGGGCCCGTGAGCTTCTGGCCCATCACCGGTCCCGCGGCCCCCGGACACATATCAGCGTGGGTGATGTGAAGGCTCTCTTCCGGTCATTCTGGAAGCTGGGACTCCGTCACCGCGGGCGCCGGGAGTACTGGAAGTTCCTGGGGCACACCCTGACACATCGCCCTCAAGCCTTTGGGATGGCGGTCACCCTGGCTATCTACGGCCATCACTTTCGGATGGTCGCGGAGACGCTCTAGAGGCTCCTTCGGGATACCGGTGCCTAAAGGCCACGTGGCCAGTTTGGGGGCGATTCAGGAACAATCGCTGGATGTGTGGAGGGGCGGGGGCTGGGTGGGAAGAAGGCGAACCGTGCGGATCTTCCCTGGATGCGAGGCCCCTGGGGTTTCGTCACCACCGGCGGTGCCACGTAGAATCTCGGTCGTACTCGGCGTTGCAGGAGGTACACAGAACCTGGCCTTCGAGCTTGGGACAGTTCCCGCCGGGGCGATACTCGGTGATGGTTCGGTTGGTAGGCAGATTCAGCCAGAATGCCTCGTCGACATCATCGGTGTGGCTAAACTTCTCGTTTCCACAGGAACAGCAAAGTCTGTGCTTGGGGACCGAATCGACACCATCGTAGATCAGTTGTTGGCGCACTGTTCTCCTTCTCTCTGAATCGGTTGGCGAGTCGCTGCCTATACCGGTGTTGTCGACGCAGAGTCCCACCAACTTGATGGGTATCCGTGTAGTTCTAACGACGATATGGTTCTCCAAAGGAATACCGACACCAGGCATTACCTATTCCTGTCCTCGAAGTACGTGGGTCACTTGGCCCGTCCGTAGGCGAATACATGAGGGAATGGGACGGTCGAATCAGGGTCGCCCAGCCAGCGGCCACAGGAAGCGGGAGTAAAGAGCATGATTGATCTACACAAGAAAAAGGAGACGATGTGAGTGAATTGACGTTCGGAGTTATTGGCACCTCAAAAAAAGAGGATGAGCGACGTATCCCCATCCATCCGGAGCATCTGGCGCGCCTATCCGAACACGTCCGCCGTCGTCTGATATTTGAGGAGAGCTACGGTGCGCCATTCGGTGTTGAAGACTCAGAGATCGCTGCTCAGACGGGCGGGATTGCCACTCGCCACGAACTACTGACAAACGTGGGAAATGTTATCATTCCCAAGCCGGTGGTATCTGATTTGCAAGAACTTCGCGAAGGCGGAATCCTTTGGGGCTGGCCGCATTGTGTCCAACAACGGGCTCTTACTCAAGCTGCGATTGATCGCAAGCAGACACTTATTGCCTTTGAGGATATGTTTGTTTGGGGACCGGACGGGCAAATTGGTCGTCACACTTTCTATAAGAACAACGAACTGGCTGGCTACTGCGGGGTATTACATGCTCTACAGCTGAAAGGTATCGACGGACACTACGGAAACCAGCGCAAAACGATCATTTTCAGTTTTGGTGCGGTCAGCCGCGGAGCCATATACGCCCTCAAGGCGCGAGGGTTTAGAGACATCACAATCTGCATTCTTCGTCCCGACCACGAGGTACGTGAGGAGGTGCTTGATTGTCACTATATCCGTGTCCGGGAGGGCAATGAGGGAGAAGCGCGCATGGTGTTAGTAGAGCACGATGGTACTGAACGACCGTTGGTTGATCTGATCAAGCAATCAGACATAATTATAAACGGTACCCTTCAAGAACCTGATCATCCCATTCTCTTCGTGACCGAGGAGGAGAGATCAT
>JBDGZZ010000302.1:0-5500 GCA_039588335.1 Gemmatimonadota bacterium
CGCACTCCCGCGGCTGCTCGAGTCGCTGTCTTCACTCGGTTATCGCTGCGTATCGCTCCCGTAGCCGCCAGAACGACAGCCGAACCGGCGGCGGCGGATCTTACCTGCCATTTCGACATCGACATCGCGTATACTGGTCGAACAAGCGAGGACCGATCGCGCCCACGGAGCGAGGACGCCGTTAGAGTACTCGTGATGTCCATGCCGGACACCTCGCCCTACATTGCGAAGCGCGAGTGGGAAGCGCCTTCCCTCGGTATCGCCTCGATCGCGGGGAACCTGGACCCCCGCCACCAGGTATGGCTGGCGGATCTGGTGGTCCGGCGGTGGAGCGTAGTGGCTTCCGTTCGGCGCGCCCTCAGAAAGTACAGGCCGGACATCGTGGGACTGTCCGCGATGACCTTTCAGTACTTCACCGCCCGCAAGATCGCGCGGCTCATCAAACAGGAGTTCCCGGGCACCATGATCGCCCTGGGCGGGTACCACGCAACGATGATGTACCACGAGCTGGCGAACAGTCCGGAATCCGAGTTCCTCGATTTCATCATCCACGGAGAAGGGGACCACAGCTTTAACGAGCTGCTGGACGCCATCGAAGGACGCCGCTCTATCGAGCGAGTCACGGGCCTGTCCTATAAGGAGCGCGGTCTGTTCAGGCACAACGAGCGTACTTCACTTCGGCCGACGTGATGGAGACCTCGCGCGGCTGTTTGATGCGCTGCAATTTCTGCTCGATGAACAGGATGTACGGAACGACCTTCCGTACGTACGCCATCGATCGCGTGCTGGCCGACATCGAGGATCTCTACCGGCGGGGGGCTCGTCACATCTTCATCCTGGATGACAACATCACCCTCGACGTGCCGCGGCTGATGGAGCTGTGCGACGCGATCGCCGCGTTGAAACGCCCCGAGATGCAGTTCGTGATCCAGGCCAGCTCGGCCGGCATCGCCAAGGATGTCTCGCTGCCTCGGAAACTGGCGGACGCGGGCATCACCCAGGTCTTCCTGGGCATCGAGAGCGTCGATGAAGAGAACCTGAAGCGCATGAAGAAGGGCAAGATCGTCGACTTGACCCAGACCGCGGTGAGGCGCCTGATCGACAACGGGATCATCGTGGCGGGAGGCATGATCAACGGTCTCGAAAACGACGACGTCGCGTCGATCCGACGGAACTTCGAGTTTTTCGTGGGTATGGGCATCAGTCAGATCATGGATCAAGCCATCACACCGTACCCCGGAACGGTGATCCGCCGGGAACTGTTGGATTCCGGTGTCGTTACCAACCCGCACGACTACAAATGGTACAGCGGTTACTGGCCGCAGGTGAGAACGAAGCACCTGACGTCCAAGCAGTTGCTGTTCGAACGATGGAGGGCCCGGCGCGACATTCTCGGACTCTGGTACGCCGACGGACAGTTCCAACGGAACTACCCCGTCTGGTCGTGGTTCTGGAACAACGTGCTTCGTCGCATGATCGTCTTGAACGAGCGCCGCATGATCCGGATGTATGGCGAGAAAGGTCGGTTCAAGCGGCAAATGCTGCAGTGGGCCCGCCTCAACGATTTCTTCGACGACATGGTGATCGACGAGTCGTTCTTCGACCTGGACGCGGACGGGCCGGTCGGAATCGGTGACCCGGAGGCGAGTCTCGATTTCGGTGCCGCGCCGAAGGCGGACCGGGCGACGGAAGACGTTCCCGCCACCCTGTCGCCGGCGTGAAACGCCGGGGGGCGACGGGCTTTCGTCGAGGGTCAGGTCGCGGTATAGCAAGATCCAGAACCCCGGAGGCGTCGTGACGCGATCACTCTGGATCCGCCTCACGCTTTTCTCCCTCCTCGTGGTTTTCTCGGTTTCCGCGCTACTGTTTTCCCCACTCCGCGAGTTTATTGAGCCGAAGCAGCTCTTCGATGCGCTCGGACAGATCAGGGAACATTCGGCAGCGCCCATTCTGTTCGTGGTCGGATTCTTGTTGCTTTCCCTTCTCGGCTCGCCCCTTGTTCCGTTGATCGTCGCAGGCGCAGCGGTGTTCGGTTTCGGGCGAGGCGTCGCTCTCAACTATGTCGGGGTGCTTCTGGGTGCGAGCTGCAGCTACTGGTTGGCCCGCCTCCTGGGCCGCGACGTCTTTCGGCACGTGCTCGGATCACGCTACATGACGATGGAATCACTTATCCAGCGTCGGGGGTTTTGGCCGATGGTGCGGCTACGGTTTCTGCCGGTACCGTTTCCCGTCGTGAATTATGGGTCGGCGCTGCTCGGGGTCGGCTATCCCCTCTTTCTGACTTCGACGGCACTGGCTTACGTTCCGATCTTGATCGTCTACAGCTACTTTGCGGCTACTGTCGTCCGTGTCGGGGAGTCGGAACGCGAGGTCATTCTGCACAGGCTGGCTCTTTCCATCGTGGCCCTCTTGCTGCTCACGTTTCTCCCGCCCTGGATCCGCAGTTGGCGCAATGGCCGCTGGAAACGGCACCGCCATGTAAAGAACGGTGCCGACGGTCGGTACACCCGACGGCCTTCTACAGACCGAGCCACCCCGCGATGATATTCCGCTGGATCTCATTGGTGCCGCAATACAGAGGGCTGCCTATGGCATCCCGCAACGCACGTTCCGCCTCGTACTCCGTCAAGTATCCGTAACCGCCCAATACCTGCACCGTGTCGAGAGCGGTTTTGACGAGAGCTTCGCTTGCGAACACCTTGGTAATTGAAGCATCTGACGCGTTCCGGTGGGTTTGGCCGATGCGAGAAGCCGATCGGTAGGTGAGCAACCGCGACGCCTCGAGGCGTATCTTCATGTTGGCGATCTTGTGCGACACCGCCTGGTATTTGCCGATAGTCCGGCCTGCGGAGGTCCGGGTTCGCGCATACGCGATAGACTTTTCCATCAGGTGCTGCATCGTCCCGACCTGACTTGCGGCAATGCAAACACGCTCCCACTCCATGGATTCCGCGAATACGACGGTCCCGCTCCCGACCGAGCCTACGACAGCATCGGCGGGGACGAAGACGTCCTCAAAAACCAATTCGCCCAGCATTGAGCTGCGGAGCCCCATCTTCTCGAACTTCTGGGCCTGCTGCACGCCCGGCGTGTCGGTTTTCACCAGGAATCCTGTGACCCCTCCCTGGGGAGCTTTGTCACGATCGGTCACTGCGTACACGAGCGCCAGGTCGGCGACAGGCGCGTTGGTGCCGAAGATCTTCGTGCCGGTGATGCGAAATCCATCGCCATCGCGTTCGGCCCGCGTGGAGATGGCGAAAACATCGGAGCCGCTGCTGGGTTCGGTCATTGCAGTGACGGCAATGAAGGTCCCGTTACAGAGGCCCGGAAGGTATCGTCGTTTCAGATCGTCGCTGCCGTGTTTCAAGACAGGTACGACGCAGGCGAGTAGGTGAGCGCAGACCGAAAATACCAGCCCGCCGTCACGGCAACCGTATCCGAAGGCCTCGAGCGCAACGGCCGTGGATAGCGGGTCAAGGCCTGTGCCGCCGAACTCCTCGGGCACCGGCAGGCCCTGCAGGCCCATATCGCCACATTTGAGCCACAGGCCTCTCGAGAAGGTTTCAGTCCGATCGCGATCGGCTGCGCCCTCGTTCAGTTCCTTCCCGGCGAACTGGATGATCTTGTCGCGAAGAAGACGTTGGTCCGGGCTCAACTCGAAATCCATCGTCTCGACCCCTCGTAATTTTCAGCCAAACGCACGGGCGGAGTCTTCGGCCCTTACGCCGCTCTCTGCGCGTTAGTGCGCGCGCATAAGAGACTGATAGTCGATCTTGTCCGTCGACGTCTTGGGGATAGCCTTCAGAAAAGAGAACTGGTCCGGTATCAAATACGAGGGCAGGTTCTCGGCACAGAACCGCTTGAGTGTAACGAGGGATGGGGGCTTCTCCTCGGCACAACAAAGGAAGGCCTTGATTTGGACATTATCCTCCTGGTCCGCAAAGGCGATCACGGCAACTTCAGTTACAAGCGGATGGCGATACAGTAGCGACTCGACTTCGCCGAGCTCGATTCGGAAGCCCCTCCGTTTCACCATACGGTCCCGCCGCCCGAGAAAAAGGTAGTCTCCCGTATCGGCTTCCTTCACCAAGTCACCGGTTTTGTACCACCGCCTGCCCTCGCCGTCGACAAGAAACGCTTCCGCATCCAGATCGGGCTGGTTCCAATAGCCCAGCATCACGGTGGCGCCGCTCACGTACAGCTCTCCTTCTTCGCCGGGGCGTACCTCGTGACCATTCTCGTGCATCACCCGGGTCAGCGTGCCGGAGCAGGCCCGTCCTATGGAAGTCGGTCCAGTCTGGTCTCCGGAACACTCGCGAGAAATTTCGCAGAAGGTGCAGACATTGGTCTCCGTCGGACCGTAGAGATTGAAATACCGTCGATTTGGCAATTGGCCTAGGAGCGCCCTGAGATGTCTGTAGGGGAACACCTCTCCTGCAAACAGGATCAGCCTCAGACGGGAATAGTCGTGCCGCTCCATCCGCCCGTACTCGACCAAGAGTCGCAAGACCGAAGGCGTCGAGTACCAGATCGAAACCCGCTGTTCTGCGATCAGCGCGGCCAAGTGTGCGGCCTGTTTGCCCACTTCGTCTCCTATCAGAACCAGGGTGGCTCCATGCTTGACCGCCACATAAACATCGAAAATCGAAAGGTCGAAGTGAAACGGAGCATGGGAGGAAAAACGATCGCCCTGAGCCGGCTCGAACGTCTTGGAACACCAATCAACAAAGCTCAAGGCGCTGCTGTGCGAGTGCATAATGCCCTTCGGCGTACCTGTCGAGCCGGACGTGTACAGAATGTACGCCAAGTTGTCCAGGGCTCCGGGTCGAGCAACCGCGGGATTCTGTTCCCTGTGCACGCCTACGAGAGCTAACTCATCACCGTATGGCGACAGGGCTGCACAATCTTGGGCCACCCCGAGGTCATGCCCGCGAGAGCCTTCCCGAAGCTGTTTCAGAATACTCCTGTCCACGAGCAGCGCTTTCACGGAGCAGTCCGAGAAAATACACGCGTTTTGAGGATCAGGCGCATCGGCAGCCACGGGCACATAGGCTGCTCCCGCTTTCAGAATGCCGAAGATGGAAACAAGCCCGGCAATCGACTTGCGAGCACAGATCCCCACGCGATCCGAGGCCTGCACGCCATGGCGCAGCAAATCGTCCCGCAGCTTGTCAGAAAGCTCGTTTAACGCTCGATAAGTGATGTCTTCGCCGCGGCCTGGGTCTTCCACGGCAACGTTCGCCGGATAGCGCTGCGCACTATCCTCCAACAATTGTTGGAGCATGCTCATGCGTTTTCCTCGATCTACATCTGGACAATGCGCCCTATACTCTGGAGCGTGTCAATGCAGTCAGCGGTTATCTCATGGGCCTGGAACTCCAACCCATGGGTTTCCTCGAGAAATATCACGAGCTTCATGATCTTGATGGAATCCAGTATGCCGCCCGTAATCAGCGGCGTGTCGTCGCTCAAGGTCTCCGGACCTTCTCCGGGAAGGAAT
>JBDGZZ010000303.1:0-8130 GCA_039588335.1 Gemmatimonadota bacterium
AATCCAGAAACCGTTGCAGTCAGCGAGTTCGTCCCGGCCGACTGCCCCAGCGTCCAACTTCCCACCGTCGCGACACCGCCGGCATCGGTCGTATCTACGGTCCCAGAGGCGGTTCCACCTCCGCTCGCAACGGCGAATACGACCTCGACTCCGGGAACGGGTGCGCCGAGCAGGTCCGTGACTATTGCGGACGGGGCAACTGTCACGGCAGTGGCCACAGTCGCAGACTGACCGTCACCATTGACGACGGCGATCGAAGCTGGCCCTGTAAGGTCAGCAACGGATGCCGCGAACAACACCGGCGATCCGGTGAGGCCCTGTGCCTCGGCTGAGACCTGAATTACGCCTGCGGCGTCACCGGCAGTGAGAGTCGTCTGCGCGATTCCCACAGCGTTAGTCACGGTGGTTTCGGGTACCACTACTGTCCCGCTAGGTCCTGCTGTTACCCTGAAGACAACCTGATATCCCCGCCCGAACGGGTCACCGGCAGCGTCTAGTACCTGTACCTCGAGGGCGTTTGCAGCCGCCGCACCCGGATCCATGTTCTGGTTGTTGCCCGATAAGAGAACGATCGCGTTCGGTCGGGCAAAGAACCGCAACGTTCCGCTGTCGGTTAACGGGTCACCCGCGGTGATCGCCGTAGCAATGACCGTCACACTGTCGGTCAGTGCGGCCGGGGCTATGAGCCAAGCTTGATTCCTCCCAACCTGTCGTGGCGACGCAACAATCGTCTCGTCGCTCGATGCGAATTTCACCGGTGCGCCGTCGATAACGGCTTGATCTCGGAAGACCGTTCCCGTGACCAGGACGCTGTCTCCTCCGGTGATCGTTGTGTCTGAGAGAGAGATGATTACGTTGGTTGCGTCGGAACCGGGACCGACGAACGTCGGCACCAGTTCAGGCGTCGCGGTTGGCTCGCCGACTGTGGCCGTTACTACTCCGCGAACCTCGAGCCACACCGTGCCCTCGCCTATCACCGCCAGGTAGAGATAGAACTGCTCCGCGTCTGACTCCAACGGAACCAGCACGTCCAACACGACACTGTCCGCGTCCGCAGAGACGCCCACGGAGTCGGCGTCGACTGTATCGCTCACGACCAAGACCGAGTCAGCGAACCGGCGCAGCTCGACCAGGAACGTGTCGACCGGGATCGGAGAACCCTGGGCGGCTGCCATCAGTGACTGAACGTCAAAGCTGGCACTCGTGTGCCGACCCGGGCTCAAGGTTGAGTCCGAACAGGTACTTGCGACCACGACAGTCGCTATCAGAGCTCCAATGCGGACAAACGATGACCGTTGGAGGGCAATCCAGAGGTGAGGCACTACGGTGGTCCCTTCACTTGCGGCGAGGGGCAAAAGTATTTCGAGGAATAATGGGTGTCAAACGCCCGCTCTATGGCACCGCCGTGTAGTGCCCGTGAATGCACAGCCACCGGCCGTCTTCCTTCACGAATATCCGGGTCGACTTTCCCCGACTGGTGAATCGTTCTCCGTTGCTCGATCCAGAGTCGGTCCAGTAGTAAGTGATCCATGCAACGTTGCCCACAACAGTGACGTCGGGTTGATGCATTTCGGTGTGCACGTTTTGGGCCCGCTCGAGGTAATCCTCGATGCTCCGGACCTCGTGCTCTTTGCCGGATGTTAGATAGACGTCGCTCTCACCGAATGACGTGAAGTCGGGATGTATATAGCTGGCATATTCCTCGAGGTCGCCTCGTTCGATCGCTGCCCACATGGCTATGAGTGTAGCTTTGACGTCCTCACCGTTCTGGCCAGTGTTTTGTGCCAAGGCCGGTACCGCTAGTACGAAGTAAACTGCGGTCAAAAGTGCAATTCTCATTCTTACCTCATTCCCTAATTCTGAATTCCCTAGTTCCCTCATTCTGCATTCCCTACTTCTCCGTCACAGCCTCTTTAATCCTCCTCTTCTGCCCATCGGTTACCATGTCTTCCTGCACGACTTCACAGACGATGCGGGCGACAAAAGAATAACCACGTGCGTCTGCGGTTATCCACCGCTGCCATTCCAGCTCGTCGAGTGCCGTGTGCAGTTCGGCTCCTCTTACGTCCGTGCACGCCTCCAGCTGCTTTTCGGTAATACGTTCTCCCAGCACGGCTGCGGCCGCCAAGACCTGTTGTGCAGACTTGCTGAGGCGCCTGTACCCGATACGAATTGCTGCAACGATTGCGTCGGGCAGATCTCCTGGGAGTGTCTGGGACAGGGTCTTGAGCGGCTGAGGCCAAGCTCCTGTTGTCTCTTCCAGGTCGAGACCCAGTGCGACTGCATGGAGCAGCTCCACGGCAAGCAGTGGGAGGCCGGCCGAATCCGATGCAACCCTACGTGCAAGTCGATCGATTTGCTCATCCGAGTACGTGGGAACAGCCCAAGTTACGATTTCCCTCAACGCCGTTTCACTCAGTTTGTCAGTCCGCACCGCCACCCCCTTCAGGTCGCGCCCAATTCGTGACCTGATGTCGTCCAGCTCTGGACGCGATGGTTGCGTGGCCATCGCAATGCAGACGTGTACGGGTAGGGCTGACAAGTCACGCAACATGGCGCTCAGTGCCAACAGCGTTTCCCTGTCACACCACTGAGCGTCGTCCACGAGGATAAACACGGCCCGCTCGCCAGCAAGAACCCTGACGATGTCAATAGTGGCTGCGGACAGCTCGGCGATATCACCTTTGGGAGGTCCGAATCGGTCGGCCCACTCCGGAATCTGGTTCGCAAAGGTCCCAAGGGCGCTCGGCGATGCCGTTGCCAAGCCGGGACCGTCGAACAGTCCCCCTCGGGCGATACCTAACAGTCCACTACCGTCGATATCTGCTTCCACTGCACGGATGGTCGCCACGGTCGCTCCGTCGAGCCGCGCCCGCGTCACCAATTCTTCGGCGAGACGCGTCTTGCCGGTTCCAGGGTCACCTTCGATGACCGTGACGGCTGCGTGGCTACCCTCCACAGCGGCGGTCCAGACACCAACTAGCTGCGCCAGTTCGCCTTCTCTACCTATCAAGGGCGCTCGCCTCAGCTCGGCGCCTTTTGCCTTGTCGGTTGGCACGGACTTGGGCAACGTCCAGGCGCGTTCTTGCTGGATTCTTTTCAATAGTTCCAGCGTTTCGCCATCGGGTTCGGCTCCCAACTCTTCCAGCCGCAGCCTGAACGCCTCGTAGCGGCCCAGCGCTTCGGTTCGGTCGCCGGAGATGGCGAGAGCCTTCATGGCCATGCGAACCGCGCTGGCGCCGGAATCCAACATGTTTGCCCGCATGGATATGGCTGTTGCTTCGGCAGACTTGCCCGCCGCCAAGAGTTCCTCAGCACGTTGGATCAAGGCTGCAACCGACCTGCTCCGCCACCGCACCCGCTCCGCTCCCAACCACTCCTCGAATGCCCAGGCTTCGCGTACGCTCAATCCCTCCAGAAACTCTCCCCCCACCATCTCGGCTGCGGCGCTCCAGTCCTCGCTTGCCTCCAGTTGCTCGAACGTCTCCGTGTCGAGCTGCACCGCGTCGGCTGACAGGCGCACCTGGTCAGCCTCGGTCACGAGACCGTCCTCGCCGAGTGTGCGCCGTAGGATGCGAACGGCTTCCCTGAGCGAGTGCCGTGCCTTCGATTCGGGCTTCTCGCCCCACAGAATCCCAATCAGGTGCTCGCGGCTGCGGGTGCGTTTGGGAGAGCGTGCCAGGTATATGAGCAGCGCGAGGTTCTTGCGCTGCAACAACTCGGCTGGAGCATCGCCGCCGTTGTCCTTCAGTTCGACCGGCCCCAGGGTGCGGCAGAATACAGTCATCGGCACCTCCGCTGGGCATAGGCCAGGGCTTCATCCCGTAGCGGACCGTAAGCCGAATCGGCCTCGGCCCACAGCTCGGTTAGTCGCGACATGTAGCTGCAGGCCTGGTCTCGTTGGCGGCGCTGTTCTGCAGCCCGACCCCGCAGAAACCTGACGTAGGGTGAAAGAGCCCAATCGATTTCGCTGGCGTGCGCCACTCCCTTGGGCGACCCCAAGAACTCGAAGTGCTCATACCACAGCCGCGCGGCGTCTGCTCGGTCCCGCTGTCCCAAACTGTCGTACCACTCGGCCCGCTTTAGATGCAGCACGGCACGGGCGAATGGGTCGCCGCCTCGGCCGGCTGAGTCGTAAGCCAACATGCCTTCGGAGATTTGTAACGCCTCTTCGTACATGCCTTGGCTGCCGAGGATCATCGAATGAAGAGAGATGCTGAGTTGTTGGGCGGTCGTATCCGGATGTACTGCCGGCAGGCTGTCCAGCCATCGGCGTGTGTTCACAGTATCGCCGGTTGCAGCCGCGTCTACACCGAGCGCCCAGGCAGCCCGAGAGCGGCTCACCGAGTCGCTCACCAGGTCACGCAACATGATCCGACCTCGCTCGACCTCCTCGTGCGAAATACCGGGTAACCCCAATGCCGGAGCCACGACGCGCCACTCGGCTGCCTCGAGGCGGGCTTCGTCCGTATCGAAGAGGGCGGCAGCCGAGTCGACGTGCCATAATGCCTGTGCTAGCTTTCCCAACCCGACCAAAGCCAATCCCCAGCCCTCATGCAGGTTCCCACGAGTCTGGGAGTCGTAACCGCCGCCGAACAGAAATGAGCCCGCGAGATCTGCCTGGGTCTGGGCCAGGTCCCACATCGATCCGAGTCGAAACAATTCTAGCATGACTCTTCCTGCAACCGGATCGTCAACGAGCCTCGCCCGCATGGCCGGGGCCGTCTCCGGTTCGAACCGTTCTCGGATGAGCCAATGGAACAACGACGGCTGAGCGTTTGGCTGTGCGTCTGCACTGTCGTAGACCTGCTGGTAGCGGCGAAGACTCCGTTCTGCGTGATCGCGACGGCCGAGGCGTATATAGGACCAGACCAGGTGTTGATGGGTGGGTGCGAACGTGCTGTCCATATCAGCTACCGCTACCAGCCGCTCAGTGGACTCCTGCAGTGGGATTCCGATCAGAGCGCCGCGGCTCTGAGACTCTTCAGCGTAGAGGAACGCAGCATAGGCGTTACGTGGGTAGTGCTTTGTTGCCGCCTCGTACGCTGCCATCCGCTCTTCCTGGCTCGTGGCTAGCTGTGCCTCGATCAGCATGCTGTCGATTTCGGAGAGGTCCTCGCCTCGAGCCTGCAGCAATCTCTTGAGATCTACGGGAGCCGGTTCGCCAGTGACGAGCCAGCGGTGCGCGTTGTGATACCACCACGCGGCCTGTTCGAAAGTCGTGTCGATGGTCCATGCCCTGTGGAAGTGATCCCTCGCTTTGCGAAAGGCGTTTCGTTTGAAGGCGAACATCCCGTCGAGGTATGCGTTCACTGCCTCATCCGCGTTTGGGAGTGATGGGCCGCGATATTCATATTGTCGGTTCGGCGCCAAGACCGCCGCGACGCTCTGTCCGAGCCTGTATCCAGTTTGATCTGAAGTCTGGTCTCCCCGCATGCGAACCGTGCCAGCCCGTTGAACCACGCCACTCCGATCCAACACCTCAATCGCGATCGCCGTGTCGGCCGCTTCTCTCGTGACAATGGCGTGAACGACTGCTCGTGTCCCGACGTCCTGTAGTTCACGCTGTCCTACCAGGTCCATCGAGCTATCACTCTTTTGCCATAGCACGTCCGCCCTATAGGAACCTGTGACAGTGACGAACCCGTCCAGGTACAGCTCGGTTAAGCCCCTCAGGCGTTCGGTGAGCTCTGTTCCAATACCCTCTCCGGCTTCGAATGGTAGAACCGTGACGTCTGTAGGGGGCAGTTCGTCGCTAGGCATGAGAACGATCACTGCCGCTGCTCCGGCCACCAGCCCGCCCGCTGTGAGCAGGAACGTTCGTCGCCGGTACCTGCGGGTGCGGGTCTTCCACAGCTTCCGCCTGAACGAAGCGGCGTCGGGCCAACGTTCATCCGGTTGCCACGTCAGTGCACGCCGGAGAATGGGAGCTACGCTTCCAGGGATCCCGGACCAATCGGGACGCCGGTCGGGCATCTGATCGCCCCACCTCCGTCCGGTATACGCTTCGTAAATGACGGCTGCGGCGGCGAACAGGTCGGTGCGGGACGTGACCTCCCAGCCGAACGCCTGCTCGGGCGGCATGTAACCGACGGTCCCGACTACCCGTCCCGGGCTTGCAGTAAGAGTCGAGGGATCAACGGATGGCTTGGCGATCCCGAAGTCGGTGAGTACAGCGCGCCCGTCTATCAGCAAAATGTTGCTCGGCTTGATGTCGCGGTGCACCACTCCGACCGAGTGGACGGTTTCCAGCGCATCCAGCAGGTCGCGGCCCAACTTCAGTGCTTCCGAGTGCCTCAGAGGTCCGTGCTGTAGTCGATCGGCGAGTGTGTTTCCCTCTATGAATTCCATCACATAGTAGAAGAAACCGTCGGCCTCTCCTGCACGGTGCACTGGTACGACGTTGGGATGCCTCAGATTGGCCAGGATGCGAGCTTCGCGGAGGAATTTGTCGGCCGCTCGGGCGGTGGCTAGCTCCGGCCGGATGATCTTGATCGCTACCGGCCGGTCGAGCAGAACCTCGCGTGCGCGGAAGACGATTCCCATGCCACCTTTGGCCAGTTCCTGCTCCACGTGGTAATCGGGAGCCAACGTTTCCCCCAGTCGATCGAGTATGGTGGCCATGGCCTATCAGCCGGAATCTGCTGTCAAGCCGTTGTGGGTCAAGAGCCCCCGGCTGCAGTGTGCCGGGGACTACGCCGTAATCAGAAGAGGGGTGTGAGTTCGGGAGGCGATGTGTGATCGCCTCCCAATACCTATCTGGGTGGTATGGACGCCGCGAAGCTCGTGTTGGCGAACATACGCTCGGCCAGGTCTGTGGCGCGGTCCGCAAGAGCTGCCCCCGTCGAATCTGCTGCGGCATCAGTCGAATCGGGAGGTAGGGATGCGAGGACCTGTCCGAAGGTGCCATACACCAGCGCATACAACGTGAGGATCGTCTCTGAAGGTCGGTCGATCCAACCACGCGCACGATGGCGCGCGGCCGATTCGGAGTGGTACACCTCAAACAACAGTGTAGTAGTGCGCTCCACATCGATCCATCCGAGAGTGCTGACCTGGATTATGTTGTCGCTGCGTTCCACTCGTTCCGGCATGAGCTTTCGCACCAAGCCTTGGCCAACCAGGTACGGTGCCAATCCCATCTGCTCTCCGTAACCGCCGGTTGTTCGTGACAAGTAGATGGGCCTGCTCCCGAGGTTGTCTTGGATCAGTTGCAGAGTGACGATGTCGGCCCGCTGGAGAGCTTCGGGCAGACTCGCCCTGATCTGGCCGACCTGGAATGCCTGTCCTTGCCCTACTTGGTAGTAGGGAGGCAGAGAATCGAGCTGTCCGTAAGTCAGAGAGAGTGCGGGTCCCTCCGGGGTCGGCCATGACTGGTCGCGGTACTGCGGCAAGGCGTTCTCCATATCGAATGGAATAACGCCTCGCCGCTTGATCTGGCGGTTGTGCCACATCGTATTCATGAGTGACAGGTTCGCAACGATTACATCGCGGCGCACACCTTCGACTTCTTGTATGTACCAAAACGGGAAAGTGTCGTTGTCGCCTGCTGTTATCAGGATACCGTACGGCTCGACCGATTGGATTATGTCCCATGCGACGTCGCGTGGGAGGGTTTCACCTCGTCTCGAGGCGCTCAACCAGTTTCCTGCAAGCGGGATCAAGCAGATTACGAGTACCGGTGCGGTGGCGAGCCACTTGGCGTTCCCTTCCAGTCGCTCCCCGAAATAGTCCGCTCCCCACTGGAGAATGGCTGCGAAACCCAAAGCCACCCATAGACCCCAGAGCAGGAACGACGCGACAAAGAAGTAGTCGCGTTCTCGCACTTCACGTGCCAAGTCTTCACCAGGACGTACCGAGAAACCGAACTTGAAGTCCAGGTAGAATACCAGG
Source organism: Gemmatimonadota bacterium (assembly GCA_039588335.1). Classification (GTDB taxonomy): domain Bacteria; phylum Gemmatimonadota; class Gemmatimonadetes; order Gemmatimonadales; family GWC2-71-9. The sequence continues at coordinate 7,894 of JBDGZZ010000303.1, forward strand.
AGCAGGCTGACAGTGATCGTGAGTGTGGTGATTGCGGCTGCACGCTTCGGATCCTTCCACCAATGCCAGATACCTCCAAAGAGGCCCAGCCCGCCAAACAGAACGGCAAACGCACTCCTGGCACCTCCCCAGTCCTTCGCGAACTGCCAGGAGAAGTACTGGAAGTAGTTGTAGTACTGCCAGACAGCATCTGCTTGGCGAGGATACAAGGGACCCTTTTGATACTGCTCCCGGTCC
>JBDGZZ010000304.1:0-5001 GCA_039588335.1 Gemmatimonadota bacterium
ATCGTCGATGACGAATACCGTTCCGGCTGCTCCCAATTGCTTCGCCAAGTCAGGTACCTCATGCCCCAGGAGAATTGACTCTAGAGATACTCCCAGGTCGTTCGCTAATTCCCTACCCAAGGCTAACAGCTCGAACGTGTTGTCCGAGAGTTGGCCTCTCCAAGCTTCCGCCACGACCCAGATGTTACCTGTCATGTCGGCCTCCTCAGACCAGCCCGCGCGAACCAAGGATCTGTTCGATCTTGGTGGCGATTTCCTCGGGCGAGCCCTCTATCATCTCCGCGTGAGCAGCTGACGCCGGCTTGGTCATCTGTGTTACTTCAACGAGAGACAGATCGGGTGGTGCCGACGCGGACACGGTTTCGATCTCCACCGACTTCATTGCCGCCCGGACCTTGGCAACGGGCACGTAGCGAGGTGGCTTCTCCGCCGCTTGGATGCCGAGCACCGCAGGTAACTCGACTTCGAACTCCCCGTGCACTCCGCCCGGGTATTCCTTTGTAGCGATTATCTGCTGTTCCGGCGTGTCGGAGTGAACTCGAGTCACTATGCCGAGGTACGGCATATTCAGCTTGTGAGCCACCAGTGCCGCCATCTGTCCGTCAAGGTCGTCGGCAGCCTGGCAGCCGGCGAGAATCAAGTCAGCGGGCAGTAGGTCTGGCCCGTCTGACAGGATGGTTGCGATCAGCGACGCCCCCACCCTGGTCGACTTCGTCTCCTCGGCATCGGTGATCTTCACCGCGCGATCGGCGCCTTTGGCCAGGGCGGTGAAGAGAACGTCATCTATCTCGGGTGCCTCCAGTGCAATCGCCGTGACCGTACCTCCAAAGCGCTCCTTCAACAGCAGCGCTTCTTCTAACGCGTGGTCGTCGCGCTCGTTCAGGATCAAGCGCAGGAACTCCAGGTCCAGCGACTTCCCGTCCGCGGCAACCTCGAGTTCTTCGACGACGTCCGGGACCATCTTGACCAGGACAATGATTTTCACTTGCTACCCCTCCATCGCCTCAGCCAACACTTCAACCACATCTCTAACTACCATCTTGTCTTCTTGGCCGAGAACCTTCAGTGAGTCCTCGAACCGGGACACCTCGTAAGGGCAGGAAACAACCAACACGTCGGCACCCGTGCCGACGGCTTCTTTCACCCGTCTGTCCGAGAGTCGCTCGTAACCCATCGCCTTGAAATGCGTATCGAGCCACATCCCACCACCACCACCGCCACAGCAAATCGAGTTGACACGATTGTGGGGCATCTCGATCAACTTCACGCCCGGCACGGCTTGCAATAGCTGCCGCGGCTCCTCGTAGAACCCGTTGTGGCGACCCAGACAGCAGGAGTCGTGATATGTGATAGTGTAGTCGAGCTTTCGTGTGAGGTGCGGCTTCAACTCGTCGAGTTGGGAGAACAGAAACGGTGTTGTGTGGTGTACCTCGTACTTGAAGCCGAGTTCGGGATACATGTACTTGAACGCGTCGTACGCATGCGCACCGGATGTGACGATCCGATTGAACTGGTATTTTTCGAAGATCGCCATGTTGTAATCCATCACGGTTTCGAACAAACCGGTCTCACCCACTAGCCGGGCACACTCTCCGGCGCACTTCTCTTCGTTGCCGAGGATCGCGAAATCGACCCCCAATCCGTTGAAGATCTTTGCGGTGGCTCGACAGGCCTCTTGCCCCCGCGGATGGTACGACGTGTAGCACTCGATGAACCAGAGAACGTCGGTCGGCGCTGGGTCCTGTTTCATGATGCGCACCGGCTCATCGGTTGTCTTGACCCAATCGGCCCGTTTCCGGGCTGACTCACCCATCGGGTTGCCGTAGCGCAGGGTGTTCTGTAGAGCCTTCTGCAGTTCGGCCGGTATCTCGGGCAGTTTGATGAAGGTTTGTTCCTTCACCAGTGGCAGCAGTACCTCGGTCAGTTGAATGTCGCGCGGGCATTTTGCCTGACAGGTGTAACAGGCCACGCAGTTGAGCAGGCTGTCGCTAGTGAATACTTCCTCTATCATCCCCGACCGCAACATTCCGATGATGCGTCGCGGCGGATAGTCCATCACCTCGCCGTAGGGACAAGTGCCGACGCACATCCCGCACTGGATGCAGGTCCAGACCCGCCTGCCTGCGGGAAACTCGCGCAAATTATCTAGGGTTAACTCTTGGCTGGTCTTATCTAACTCGGCTGTCGCTTTCACCATCCTCGTCCCCTTGTTCAGTGCCCGTACGGCACGGGGGTCGCGCAAGTAGGTCAGGTTTTTCCGTCTTGCCCTTCGGCTCCGTTGCCGCCGCGCGCTCTCTTCTTGTGCAAGTGAAAGAAGCAGTCACGCCGCCGTGCCTGCCGTAGCAGACAGCGGTCCCGGAAGTGAATTCCACAGCGGAAGCACACTTCACCGAGTCCATGGTCTATCTCGACCATACTGACGGACAGTCGGTCCAGGAGACGGGCCGTGTCGCGCAGTTCCTTGGGAGACAGTCCACCGAACAATTCGCTGAGCGTAGCGTGTGCTACGCCCTCATACTCCTTCAGCAACTCCTTCCCTTCGGGTGTCACCGAGAGTTGTACGGCTCTGCGATCCGTCGCGGCTTCGGTGCGGTTCAGCAGTCCGCGGCGCACGAGCCGGTCTACCGCTTTACTCGCGGCGGCATTGCTCACACCCAAGAAGGCCGCAACATCGGTAATCGTGTGGCCTTCGGTGAGTGCGACGAGGTTGAGGAGCTTGAGCTGGGAGAAGGTCAAGCCGCTACCAGTGACTCCCCGCAACTGCTCTTCCAACAGATCGTTGACCGCCGAGGAGAAGATTTGGATGCTACCCAGGAAGTCATCGATGAGCCGGATAGGACTGGTCTCTTGCATCAGGAGTCACCCCGTATGGTTTGGGCCTGACTCGTAAGTCCATGAGCTTCATGCTTGTGAAAAGTTTCACAAGCATACGCGAAGTGTAACGCGGTTGATTGTTGGATCCAACCTTCTTCATAGAAGCTTGCACTGGAATTCATGATTCCTTAAGCCCCCTAATCACATGCGATTATCCAGGTTGTCTCGCGTTGCCGTAGGTGGTTCAGGCTCGGCGAGGTTGGTTCGGGCGCGTAATGGCTTGACCACCTACTGGTCGCACAGAGTGCAGCGTGCATTCCTTCTTGGAGTGCTCGTTCTCACCCCAATGCGTCTTCTATGTGACTTGTACAAGGCTTCTCGTTCTGCTCCCCGCTCCCCCTCCCTAATCATCTGCAGTATGTACAATGCACTTTGAACTTTGCATAAGAACCTTGCACGTTTCTAAATCACTATCTCAAACCCAAATATCAATCGAATACTGCGGAAGATGCACGTTGCTTCGAAGTCCTTCAAGTTCGCGAGGAACGAATAGTCGCTTTTGGCCCCGGTTCCCCTAGCACATGTGAATTTTGGGCTCCCAGGTGTTAAGATCCTCGGTTACCGCTCACTGGCACATGCCAGTGGCCACCACGCAACCGTCGACCACGACCAAGGACGAACATGAGCCACAAACTTCCCAACCTGCCTTACGCGTATGACGCGCTGGAGCCCCACATCGATGCCCGGACGATGGAGATCCATCACACCAAGCACCACCAGGCCTATGTGGCAAAGCTGAACGGGGCTCTGGAAGGTCACGACGACCTTCAGAAGCTCACGGCTCTCGAGCTGGTCATGGACCTCGACGCGGTGCCGGAGGGCATTCGGGGGGCGGTCCGCAACCACGGCGGCGGTCACCTGAACCACTCTATCTTCTGGACCATTATGAACGGTAGCGGCAGCGGGACGCCGAGCGGGAAGCTGGGAGAAGCCATCGACGAGGCATTTGGGTCGTTCGCCAGCTTCCAGGAACAGTTCAGCAATGCGGCTGCCACGGTCTTCGGGAGTGGCTGGGCCTGGTTGTGCGTAAACGCTGACGGCAGCCTCGGCATCGAGAAAACGGCGAACCAGGACAATCCGCTTTCACAGGGCAAGGTGCCGATAATGGGCATCGACGTCTGGGAGCACGCCTACTACTTGAATTACCAGAACCGCCGGCCCGACTACATCAGGGCGTTCATGAACGTGGTGGATTGGGATGCTGTAGCCGTGTATCACGCCATGATCCACACCCACCAGGGCGCAGCAGATCTAGCCGATTGGGCCAAGGGCAAGTGGGACAAGCTGCAGGAGCGACTCAGCGAGCTGATGGGCTGAGGCTCTTAGTCGCAACGGAGGGCTCTCGACGCGTGAGACCGTGTTGCGGCACAAGGTGAGCATGAAACCACAATGCACATTGCACCTTGCCCGTTGATCGGCACAAGGACCTTGCGACTCTAATCGGACCTACGAAAAAGCCCCGCCCGGAAAGATCCGGACGGGGCTTCACGTTTGGGGCTGGCAACGGTCTACTCTCCCACGAAGGAAGCTTCGCAGTACCATCGACGCTGACAGGCTTAACTACCGTGTTCGGGATGGGAACGGGTGTGGCCCTGTCGCGCTAGTCACCAGCCATACCTAGCGGCAAGTGACGGGCGCGGTCGGTAGAGGATCGCAAGGGATCACCCTTGCCGTCTCTTACCGCCCCTTACCGTCTCTTACCGTCTCTATTCTCAATGGTCGCGTGGATGCGGGTGTAGTAGATGAAGAATCAAATCTGATAACGCGTTGGTACTTCATAGATGAAGAGATCAAGCTTCACGGGCGATTAGTACGGCTTGGCTCAAGCGCTCGCACGCCTTACACCTGCCGCCTATCAACGTGGTCGTCTCCCACGGCCCTTCAGAGACTTCAAGAGTCTAGGAGTGTTCATCTTGGGACAGGTTTCCCACTTAGATGCTTTCAGCGGTTATCCCTACCAGACATCGCTAACCGGCGGTGCCACTGGCGTGACAGCCGGGACACGAGCGGTCTGTCCAACCCGGTCCTCTCGTACTAGGGTCGGACTCCCTCAACACTCCAGCGCCCACGACGGATACAGACCGAACTGTCTCACGACGTTCTGAACCCAGCTCGCGTACCGCTTTA
>JBDGZZ010000305.1:0-4979 GCA_039588335.1 Gemmatimonadota bacterium
GTGGCTTTGACGATCCGATAATCCGGTCGGTACTGCCGCCGCAAATCGCGTTCGATGGCGTTGCAGACCTGCGGGTCATCGTCCACCGTCATGATGACCGGCTCCGACATCACTGATCTCCTTGGGCTGTAGCCATCTGTTCGAGATCGGCCTCCAGGGGAAGCCTGATCTCGAAACAGGTTGCTCCAGGCCTCGATCGAACCTCGATCTCTCCCTTGTGTCGTTGCACGACGATGCTGTGGCTGATGTTGAGTCCAAGTCCCGTGCCCTCCCCTGGTGGCTTCGTCGTGAAGAAGGGGTCGAACACTTTTGGCTGAACGTCCTGTGGAATCCCCGGGCCGTCATCCATGATCTGAACGACCACCCATGGATCCCTTCTGGAGGTCTCGAGGGTCAGCGTGCCCTGGCCCTGCATCGCGCTGACCGCGTTGTCCACGATGTTCGTCCACACTTGATTCAATTCGCTGCCCACCGCCTGGATCCGTGGCAGATCTGTGTCGAACTTCCGGCGAATCGTCACGCCTTGCTTGAGTTTGCCACGGAGCATGACTAGCGTGTCGTTCAGTCCTTCGTGAACGTCCACAGCCTGGACGGGCGCCTGATCGAGGTACGTATACGACTTGAGTGCCTTCACGATCTCGGATATCCGTCCCGCGCCCTCGCGAACCTCGGACATGAGCGCTTGCGTCGCGTACGTACTGGCGATCGACGCAAGCACCGTCGCCATCCGGTCGTCACCCAATTGCTGCGCCACCTCGGTCAGTTCGCTCTTGGTCAAGCCGATCGTCACGAGCGTCGGGGCGAAGTGCCAGGGCTCGGCGACACCGTGCTCTTCCAACCACCCTTCGATCTCGCCTTCCAGATCGCTCCGTGTCAGCGGGTCCAGATCTACTGGAGCCCGGACCCGCTCTCTGGCGAGCGCAGCGAGCTCCTCCAAGACGCTGGTCTGTTCCTCGCTCAGGTCCACTTCACCGAGACGGCGCTCGGCTCGGGTGAGCCGCTCGAGTTCCTCGCGAAGCTGCTCCGCACCTCGTTGCGCAGCCGCGGCGGGATTGTTGAGCTCGTGGGCCATCCCGGCACTGAGCCTTCCGAGCGTAGCGAGCTTTTCGCTCTGCCGGAGCGTGATCTCCTGCTGCAGGTACGCCTTCTCGAGATCGCGCATCTTCTTCTGTTCCCACAACAGGTAGACCTTGTCGTGGAAGATCTCGGAGGCCAGAGTCAGGAACTTCACGTCCAGCTCGTTGAAGGGACTCCGTACCTTGCTGTAGAGCAGCATGCTCTCGAGGTTGCCGGTGCCGAAGCGCGGGCAGACGTATATCTGCACAATGGTGGGTTTGCGAAATTGCTCGGGAAGCGTTTGCTTTGCGCTTTCGAGCTCCTCCGCCTCGAGGAAACGCGATTTCCTCCCCTTCCACAGGTCCACCTCGACACTGCACAGTTGATCGGCCGGTATCTGGTCCACGGTCGCCCGGCCCCGGAAGCCATCCACCACGATGGCGACACGCTGTCCGGCGGTGTACGAGGCTTCGGGCTCGAGGCTGAAGTAGCGCCACGAGAAGACATCCGCGACATACTTCAAGCGGCGTGCGAGGAGGTCGCCCACCTGAGCAATGTCCGTGGAGGCGTTGATTTCGCTCGAGAGCTCGAACAGCGCCTCGTATCGCGAGAGCGTCGAGAGCGCGCCTTCAGTGGTCATCGCACGGAGTCACCGCGGGTTCCGGGGGCCGTCGACCGGCCGTCGAGAACCCCGTGGCAGGGGCGGTTACGAGGCTTCGGGAGGGTACGGTGCCTCCCATGGGATATCGTACGCGTCGGTCACGCTGTTCATCATGACCGCGAAGTACCCGACGGCCAGTAGCTCATCGATTTCACCTTCCGAGAATCCGGCGTCGCGCAGCTCTTCTTCCAGCTCGAAATCGTCGCGGGCAACGCTCTTCGGCTCAAGGGCAGCTCGAGAGATTATGTCCAGCGCCACCTGATATGAGGCCGGGAGCTTGCCGAGCGCCTCACCCTCCGACAGAGCCTTCAAGTCATCGTAATTCAACGTTGAGTCCAGACTACATGCGGCGTGCGCATGCAGGGACGTACAGTATTCATTCCCTGCATTGATCGAGATGCGAAAGAGAATCAACTCCTTCAGCAGTGCCGGAATCTCCCCTTCAACAAGGGTGTTCTTGAGCATCGACCATACCGCGCGTAGAACGTGCTGGTTGTTCCCCAGGGCTTTGAAGACGTTCAGCACATCCTGGCTTCCCATCGTTTCCATGATCTCGTCGTAGATGGCCTGCACCTCGGGAGGTGCAGTGTCGTACTCAACGATGGTGGCTCGCTTCATGGTGCTCTCCCGATGCTGGTCGCCTGAACCGTTTCGATTCCACGGGACGCCGGTGCGGCGGCGGTCCAACGACTCCGTGCAGCACCGCGCCCCCGCCTGGCGCGGTGCCGCCGGCATTACTACTTCTTCGAGAACGACTCGATGGGAATCATCAAGTGCGCGTATGGCGTTTCCGGCCACATGACCCAGGGTCCCCCGTTGTACGGATCGGTGGACACGCCCTCGAGCATGGCCAAGTCAGGCACGATCACCATGAGGTGCGGGCCCAGGCCCTCGACCCAGTCTTCCGGCGACGTGGGTTCGGTCGCGTAGGGATTCGTATTGCTGACCGGCGTGTCGCCCTGCAGCATGTAGGCGATGCCTACGGTCGAGTACGTCGGTTCCGTCTGGCCGACATACGCCTGGAGGAAGTTGAGCCACGGCTCGTTCACGCACCAAGGGTCGTTCCCGGGCGTGTCGGGCCGGTCCGGCAAGCAAGTCCAGCCATTCGTTCCTTCACGCACGGTCTCCAGGTTCCAGTTCATTACCGTCGCGTGCTTGCTCACTGTGGCGGGACCGGCACTCATGGCGCTCGCGATCACGTCGTGCTGGGCGAGCGCCGTGGCAGGGAGCAACAGCCCCAGCGCAACGCCGAAGAACAGGATGGATAGTCCTCGCCACGGAGTGGCGAGTCGGGCGCGTGGTGTGGTACTGACCATTGATGTCTCTCCTCGGGACGATAGTGAGTATCGATGTCCATGAGGCCGTTGAGCAGGCCCTTCAGACACCTGTCTAGATGAAGCTGTGTCAGGCGGATGCCCGACCGATGGCTGCTAGGATGTTGCGGAGGGACGAGCGCCCGCGCAGCGAAGGCGCCGTTCGCCAGCAAGACCCATTCGTCAACGGCGGAGCGGGAGGTACATCCGCCAGTTCAATCGCGGATACTGCTTCGCGGGGGGTGGTCTGTCAAGGAATGGTTACCCTGGTCAACGGATGCGTGGGGTGACCGCGCAAGCACGAGCGCCCAGGCCGACGGAGCTTGCGGAGGATTGAGCCGGCGTTTCTTGCGTCGTTGACTAGAAGCGCGACGGATCGTACACAATGACCTCGCCAGTCAGGTTCCTCGTGTCAGACCTGATCATGACGATGCCGGTGAAGATGAATTGAGTGTCGGTGGATTCCGGTCCCACAATCAGGGCTTCTCCACCGAGCTTCGCCGCTTCGGCAACCATCTCCTTGCGTAGGTCACCGAAGCTGTCAAACACCGACTCACCCTTGGATTCGATGACCGCAATAACGGTGTAGGGTTGTTGCGGCTTCTCGATAAGCACCGTTACAGAGTCGGGCGATCGAGCCGGGCGCGCCGCCTGGTCCAGGCGTTGCACGCTGGTGCTGATGCAGCCGACGGCGAGGAGGCAGATGGATACTCGGAGCCATGGTCGCATGGGTACCTCCGGTGGGCCGAGAAGGGGTAGGCCTCCTATATGAGGAAACCCAGGGGCCCTCCGGAGGTTCCGGCGAACATGGGTAGTTTCACTCGCAATTCGTGAGGAAACAGCAGCGCCCGGCTCGGTGCCGGGCGCTGTGCGTTACACCGCGACCGCTTCCTGCAGCTCCACGTCCGGCTTGACCTCGTCGTTCAGCTTCACCCCACCGCGATCGTCGCGCACCAGGAAGGCGAGTGCGATCTGGAGCGCCACGATCCCCGAGATCCATAGGAACGTCGTAGGGTTAGGTCCTATGAGTCTTCGTGTCTCCGGGTGATTACGCAGCAGCGCCTTGGTGCGAGCGCGGTGCGGCTCCGGTGCGTCCGAGTGAACGAAGTCGCGCTTGGGCGCTTCCATCTGGTCTCACGCGTTGGAGAAACGGGCGCCGGGAGGAGGCGCCTACGGCGGATGAGTATGGACGCGCGGGTCACGAGGTAGCAAGGCTGCAGCTCCCGTGGCTATTGGGTGCGCGTCCCCTGCTGTCGGCCGCGGAGGACCGAGTCAGGTCCGGTCGTCTCATACCGTGCCACGAACGTGCCGGCCAGATTGCCGTCTTGCAGCCGGACCACGCTGCGTGTCGAGACCATCACGCCTTCGCGCAGTGCGCTCGCGAACGGCCCGACGTCCACGGTGATGCTATCTCCCTCGACGGCGACCACCCGTACCGGAATGGGCTCTCTACCGGGGAAGGTGAGTGTCCAGCCCTCGGTGTTGTCAGTCGCGACCATCTCGTACGTGACGATCGCGCTGTCTCCGACATCCGGCAACGCTTGCATCGACCACATCCCCGCGACGTCGGCGAGCGAGATGGATGTCTCCATCGCGGCCTCCTCGTCGGCAGGGGCGCAACCGATCAGAAGGGCTGCGCAGCAGAGTGCGGCAAAGCGTTTCATGGATCCTCCCAGTTCCAATGGAGCTTGCACCTACCTCAGGGATGAGAGGGATAAGCTACACCCCGTCGGCAGGCCCCGCGAGGGACGAGGAGGTACAGGCCAAACACGAAGAGGCTTACAGCAGCGCGGCTCATCGGTCCTCCTTGGTCAGGTCGGTGGCGAACAAGGGGGCTGCTACTCGGGATTGGGTGACCGGAAGCAACAGCGCCCGGCGCAGGGCCGGGCGCTGGTACATCCCTGCTCAGGCCAGTGCCTGCTTCGCAAACCGGAAATACCCGAATCCCA
>JBDGZZ010000306.1:0-4977 GCA_039588335.1 Gemmatimonadota bacterium
GCCTAGGTACGAACGCATGGTATGGACTCGATAGATGGCCAGATCGGAGTCTACAGCTTGTACTTCCCGACGGACGGCAGACGCGTAGCTCCTTGGATCACCCGTTGTTCGGGCCACGAGGCTCATAAATCGGAAGTCCTGGAATTGCTGATGGTGCCAGTAGATCATGGACCGCGGCTCAGTATCCGGACCAAAGTGGCGCACGTCACCAACAACTCCGATTATCTCGGCCACCAGAGTATCTCCCCAAGGCATCGAGATGCTTCTTCCTATCGCGCTCTCGCCGGGCCAGAACTCCTGTGCCAGGTGCTCACTCACCACGACCGCCAATGGGGCATCCTCTGAGTCCTGCGTGTCGAAGTGTCTTCCTGCGAGAAGTGGTACTCCCATCGTCTTGTGATAGTCACGCTGGACCCACCGAATGTCTGCGACCGGGAGCTCACCGGCCGTAGGAATAGCGCGGTCGTTTACCCAGAAGCTTGTCCCAGAACCGGGACCCGCCAGAGGAAGCCACGTTATGGCGCTGGCAGAGCTCACACCCGGGATCGACTGAACTCGCGTCACGAGTTCTTCGAAGACCCTGACTCGCTCCTCTTGCTCTGGGTAACGAGAACTGGGGAGTTGGGCCTGTGCAGTCATCACGTTGTTTACATCAAAGCCCACCCCGACGTCGAGCAAATTCGCAAAGCTCCGGAGCAGCAATCCCAAGCCAACCAACAGCATCAATGACAACGCTACCTCGGTCACGACAAGTGCAGACCGCGTACGTGCATGTCCGCCTAATGTACCCCGAATGCCCCCTTCCTTGAGAGCAAAGCTCACATCCAGAGAAGAAGTACGGATCGCGGGCAGTAACCCAAACAACACGGCGGTAACCAATGAGACAACCACGGAGAACCCCATCACCGTGCCGTCGATTCCCACATGTTCGAGACGAGGTATCGCCGGTTCTAGTGCAATCAGGAAGTTCACACCCGACACCGCCAACAGAAGACCGAGCGCACCACCCACGACGCCAAGTATCAGACTCTCGGTCAACATCTGGCGGATAAGTCGTAACCGACCAGCTCCCAGAGCTGTGCGCACGGCCAGTTCCTGGGTTCGACTGCTCGCACGAGAGAGCAGCAAGTTTGCTACGTTTGCGCAGGCAATCAGCAACACGAAAGTGACTGCACCGAACAGGATGAGCACCGGCGTTCTCGCCTCACCGACGATCTGCTGGTGGAGTGGAACTACGTTTACGGTCCAACCAGTCTGGAACTCCGGGTATTGCTGCTCCAGTCTCCTGGCAATGGTAGCCATTTGTGCTCGAGACTCGCTGAGGGTTACGCCTGGCCCGAGCCTTGCGAGAATCTGCATCCATCGGCCACGGGCGGTACGCGCCTCTGGGCCGAGCCCAACCGGCCGGAACAAGTCCTGAGTGCCAGTTGCGTCGAAATCATATGGCAGGTCGATCCTGAAGCCTTTGGGCAACACACCGACGATCGTATTGTCCGCACCGTTCAGGGTGATCGATCTCCCTATCACGGACGGGTCACTTCCAAACCATCGGCGCCAGAAGCCATAGCTCAACATCACAACCGGTGGGCCATCGAAGTCATCCAGCCCGATCGTTCTGCCAATATGCGCATTCGTGCGGAGGATCTCGAAGAATCCGGGCGTGAAGCCGAGGACACCCACCCTCTCCGGAGCTCCGTCACCCGTTAGCGTAACTCCGTACGGGTACACAGCCACCACGTCCTCGAAGACCGTGTTTTCCTCTCGCCAAGCGAACAAATTTGCCGGCGAGACTACGTTGTCGTGCTTTGCGCGAGGGAGATTGTGCTCCCAAACCATCACCAATTCATCCGGCTCTTCAAAAGGAAGAGGGGTAAGCAGCACACCGTTTACGACGCTAAAGATCGCGGTGTTGACACCAATACCGAGTCCGATCGTCAAGACTACGATCACCGTGAATAACGGCCTCTTGAACAACCCCCGCAGGGCGTAACGAATATCCTGGGTCACTATTTCGACTCTCCATTCTTCTCTGCGAAGCCAAGCGGCGTGCACAAGCGCACCCGCGCACCGCCAAACGAGGTTGACTGCAGTCCGTACACCGAGTTGGCCTGACTCCTCCAGACGCATCCATCGGTGCACAACCTCTCCCTTCCACTCTGCGTGCCAGTCAGCACGGTGTGACTCAGGAGTTATCTTAGCCGCTAGGTGCAACACCCACCGACAGAGTGACATGATGACTGACGGGTCCCTACCGGACACTTGCACCAACTATCTCCGCACCGGCCTAATGTCCACCGATTCAACAGGTAGCAGTCTTTCGAGCTCTCTAATCCGTTCGGCTGCGTCAAGCAGCTTCTCCTTGCCCGATCTTGTAAGCGTGTAGTATTTACGTGGCGGTCGTTTCTCACGCTGTGCTTTCTTCTGGTCTTCCCAACGAGCTTTCAGGAAGCCGAGCCGTTCCAAGCGACTAAGCGCAGGATAGACAGTCCCACTCGGCAGCCCCGTAGCATCCATGACGTCGAAGCCATAACACCAACCGACTGCGACTGAGTGCAACACCTTGATAGTCGAGATGCCTAGTGTATTCCTAGCCATGACACCTTCTCTGAGATCACTATAGATATTCTACTTATGTAGCATATCTATACATAAGCCTGCGTACAGTTTCAAGCAAGAGTCTCATGGATTCTGTGATCTGGTTGTCAGATGCATTGACTTAGGGAAAGGTTCGAAATGCAAGGCCTAGCAGCCTACGGCATTCAGCATTGCATCCGGTGGTACCGCCCCGTACACTCTTTATCCTATGAAGACACTCTCACTCGTGCGCCATGCGAAGTCGAGCTGGAAGAACGCCGCGCTAACAGACCAGGCACGGCCCCTAAACAAACGGGGCAAACGAGATGCTCCTCGCATGGGCCGGCGACTGGCCACAGCCGGCGTTCGCCCCGATCTCCTTATATCGAGTCCAGCAGTTCGCGCATTGACAACCGCTGAGACCATTGCGGAGGAGATCGGATATCCAGGGGATCGCATCCAAATAGCGGAAGCCATCTATCTCGGCGGCACAGCCGCAATCTTGGATGTCGTCAGCGACTTGGATGACAGCTTGAATCACGTGATGCTGTTTGGCCACAACCCGGATTTCACAGACTTGGTGAACACTCTTACCGGAAGTCACATAGAAAACGTACCCACGTGTGGGATCGCCCGAATCGAACTCGAAACCGACTCGTGGAAGGACCTGGGAACCACTGCGATGAGACTGCTCGACTTCGACTATCCCAAGAGAGTGGACGATTGAAGGAGTGCAACGTGCGCAGAGGCCTGGCGAGAATGCTAGCCTCTACTGCCTTGACATTCATGGTATTGGGCGGTTGTGACTCTGTTCAGGAGAATCGGTTCGGTGTTGATCCGGTGCTAACACCTCAGCAGTCCGGAATCAGCACGCGTCTCCAAGCAATCAGCGCAGTCGATGAGAACGTGGTCTGGGTAAGCGGCCTTGGAGGTAGCTTTGCCCACACAACAGACGGCGGCGAGACATGGACGGCCGGAATTGTGATGGATGCCGATTCTATGCAGTTCAGAGATGTTGACGCATTCGACAAAGACACGGCCTACCTCTTGAGCGCGGGAAGTGGAGATCGATCACGGATCTACAAGACAACCGACGGTGGGCAGCACTGGGTGCTCCAGTTCACCAACGACGAGCCTGCAGGATTCTTCGACTGCATGGCGTTCTGGGATTCCAAGAATGGAGTCGCCTTCAGCGACGCAGTCGATGGTGAGTTCATCATCGTCAGGACTAGCGATGGCGAAACTTGGGACCGCGTGCCTGCCGAGCGAGTGCCGGATGCTCTGCCGGGAGAGGGTAGCTTCGCCGCCAGCGGTACGTGCCTGATCACCTACGGTGATAGCACAGCATGGTTCGGCACAGGAGCCAGCGATACGGCGCGGGTGTTCAAGACCACCAACCGGGGCAGAACCTGGTCAGCCTACTCTACACCCATTGTGAGCGACTCCATGTCCGGAATCACGTCGCTGTCGTTCGTGGATCACAACCACGGGTTTGCCGCGGGAGGGAACATTGGCCACCCGGTCGAATACAGCGACAACGCGGCTTATACGAATGATGGTGGGATGACTTGGGACCTAGCCGGGAGGCCGACGTATCCGGGCGCGATATACGGAACTAGTTCCGTGCCCGGCACAGCCAATCCCCTGCTGGTCGCCGTTGGCCCGGCGGGCGCCGACTATTCCGTCGACTGGGGAATGACCTGGCAACTGCTGGACACACTCGATTATTGGAGCGTAGCCTTTGCATCCCCTTCCGCCGGCTGGGCCGTGGGGCCGGATGGCAGGATCGCCAAGATCTCTTTCTAGACACGTCTTGCCGAATCCATTCCCACCGGTTATCTGAGGAGTGTCCGATTGCACAGGAGACGAAGATGAGCAGCGTTGGACGCGAGTACGTACAGCAAGTCCAGAAGGCGCTCTCCGGGTACGAAGACGCCATCGTTCACCGAGAGCACAAGAAGCTCCTCGAGAGCAAGGTATCTCTACAGCAAGAGGTTGATACCGCGCGCCAGAAGGTAGTAGACGTGGTCGTAGATTTGGTGACTAAGGAGCGGATGAAGCAGTAGACTGACGGCGGCTCTCACCCTGTTCGGTCACTATGAAAGCCACGGCTGAGACGATCACAGCGGCCGCGATGGCGACACGAAGATTGAGCGGTTCGTTGGCTAGCAGCCCCCCAGGATTACTGCCACCACCGGGTTCACGTAGGCATAGGTAGAGGCTCGTGCGGGTGTCGTGGCACGCATCAGCCAGAGATATGAGCTGAACGCGACTGGCGAGCCGAAGAACACGTAGACCTCCCGACACCAAGTGGCTAAACTGTTTGCCTTCCGCGATCAGCTTACCGCTGATGCTCGATTTCGGGAATCGGATCCACTGAACGTTGGAGCGATCAGTCTAACG
>JBDGZZ010000307.1:0-8708 GCA_039588335.1 Gemmatimonadota bacterium
TGTTGGCGTCGAGGTACCAGACAGAAAGGAAGTTTTCCTCTTTGTCCTGATTGGATGTCACCTTCTGTCGCGGATAGATGTCTACGTCTGCCGCATGCCATATCTGAACAGTGCTCGGCTCCTCGTCCTCTGTTTCGTCCATGTCAGCGCCAGTGGCCGTCGAATCCGCCTCAGCCTCTGCAGTATCCGCCTCTTCGTCGACCTTTATCTCTCGATCCTTGATCCCGAAAAACAACTTTGTGCCGTCTTCCGACCAAGTAAGGGAGCGGTAACTCACGATTCTCAGGTTGTCCGGAAAGCCAGGCGCTGAGTCTGGATCGAAAGCGAATCGGTCAGGCCTCCCACCATCCAGACCTCGCCACGCGACAACCACGTGAGTGGAGTCTTCATAGGTATCGTCGTTCATCTCCCTCCTCAAGCCACGTCAAGTTCGTGTATCGAGTCGCCTGTGACTCGAGCGTACGCAAGGCACCCGTACCGGGGTCGAACACCTGCACGCCGTTACCGGCCTGACCCTCGGCGTCTATCACCAGAGCCAGTAGCCTACCTTCGTCTTGCCAGGCGAACTCCGAAACGTTCCCGAAATTGGTCTCCACCCCCGTCCCCAGCATCCGTACCACCAAGTCAACTCCCTTGCTCTTTCGATCCGATGAATCAGCGCTTGGCGGATACCGTTTCATCGCCATAAAAGCGCCGTCAGGCGAGAAAGCGAACGACGCTACATCGTCAATCACCGAGGAGTCACCCGTGGCTAGGCTGCGTAGATCAAGCTTGTTGTGCACGGGCTTCTTCTGTTTCTCCAGCTTCTCGCGCTCCTTGACGCTCACTCCGATCAAGCTGGCAAACCACTGGCTGTCATCTGAGAACGCCGCCCTACTCCCATATGGGATGACTACAGGATCTCCACCCGCAACCGATCGCAGCCGCAGCTCGTTCTCCTCGTTTACTCGGCTAATCGAATAGGCGAGCCAGCGTCCGTCCCCCGAGAGAGTACCCCCACCGAGTTGTTCCCACTTACCATAATCCGCCGGCGTCACCGGACGCTTGCCGTTGGTCGCCTGGCCCTGGGCCGCGGGTGTATTGCCGATGCTGAGCGCAATCAGGAACGCAGTCGCTCCGACAGCCTTGCCACATAACATCAGAATCCTCCGGTGAATGATGGGGAAGTACTCGTCCGCGCAAGTTAGATGGGGTGAGAGTCTGTTGCAAACTCTAGCGGCACCGCTCCGGGTCGCTACGACTACTGACCCTCGGAGTACCCATTGGCGTACGTGATCACGCACATGGTGTCATATCGCGCATGTTGCCCGCACGAAACTCCTACTATGTGGAATGTTCCGTTGAAGATGTTCGTCCGGTGACTTCGATCTTTGACACCGTCGTCAATAATCAGTTGCATCATGACATCACGGGCCTTGTCGTATCCGTATGCTATGTTCTCGGCAACCGATCCCTGCCAGTTGCCGTAACGGTTCACCCGGTCCCACACCTGACTGCCATCGGCGCCGAGGTGACCCGTTGCACCTGAACTCCCCTGGTCTCGTACGAGATCTCGGGCTCCGAGCGACATCCCTCGCGACACACTCACCGGCCCTGTCACATCGGCTTCCCGAAGGAAGCGTATGGCTTCATCCACGGCCGCCACTCCTTCCCTGGTTACTCGCACTCTCCTGCCCGGCAGCTCGAACAGGTTACCATCGAAATGCCCTCTCAACTCCTCCAGGAAGACCGCATACCCCACAGGATCTGTTCGTACGAGGTTGTGCTCGCGGACAATCTGCAGTTCGAGCTGTTTGTGCAGGTCCTGAGACAACCAATCCCCCCTGGTCGGGGGATCAGTTGAGAGGAGGGCACAAACAGCCACAACAATCTCCCGCACGTCGGCTCCTACCTTCCTGAGGTATCGTCCTTCCAGTTCCACCACTTGAGGAGGTGAGGTTCGTGGGATTCGTTACTGGCGAAGTAGACCGCGCCGCGGAAGACGTAGAGTACGCACCTGTCCACGTGACTCCCTCGGAGCGAGCAGAGATCCGCATACATACGAGCCGGATCCTGATCGCGCAGACTTTCCACATTCGCAAAGCCCAGGTCGCGTAGGTCCGTAGCGATCGAAGGCCCCACTCCCGGGATCACCTGAAGGTCGGTCGATGGCTTGTCTTTCGTCACTGGCATATCGCCTCCGTGTTATTAGTCGCCGATCCGCGGAATGAATCGAGGAACGTTCCGGCTGTAGTTAACGTACTCGTCGCCAAACCTGTCTATCAGCTCTCGTTCTTCGAGCACTGCCACCAAGTACAGCAGGAGAGCGGCCGCGGGCACCAGGACGTACATGGCGAGATAGTTGGTGAAGAACGCCACAGCTAGAACTCCGAACATGAAGCTCACATATCTGGGGTGCCGTATTCGGGCATAGATACCATGGTGTAGTAGAGTGCTATCCCCCCTTTCAGGTGCGAGTTCCGGAAGGCCCACGAGCATTCGAAACTTGAGGTGCCTGCGGCATCTCAACTCAATGGCCACTGCGATGCCATAGCTGATCACAGCCAGAGGAACCAGCGCGTAGTTGGTCCCAAGATCGATCGACAGAATCCGGTCCCGCACCAGGTACACCCCCACACCTATCAAAGCGGAAATCGTGACAACGATCAGGTAGGTAACTAACGGTCCCAACCGGCGCCAAAACGACGCTAGCGGGTGGATGATGTACCAATAGGGTATGGCGAACGCCACGCCAACGAGCATTAGAACGGCTACTACGTAACGGGCAGTATCCATGGTAAGCCCCGACCATCGAATGGCGACACGAAGTTAAGCAAATATAACAATATTTTTAGGATGTGCTAATATTACTCCAATCCTGCCGTCTTTTGCTACGCAGACCTGCCAAGTCGGTCCTTCGGTTCGCAGCCGCGACACTGGGCTCCCCGCGCAATCAGGTTCGAGAGGGAGTGATTACCTTTCGCAGTCGCTTTGTCCTCGAGGAAGATATGAGCTTACGATACTCACACTTGTTTGGCCTTCTCCCTGTCCTGTTGTTATCCGGGGCCTGTGCATCAGCCGGCGGACCGCAGCAATCCCAGACTGTTACTCCAGTCACCGTACCTCCTGAGACGGTCCTGGTCGAGGTAGCTGCACCCGCAGCGATTATGGAACTCGAACCGGGCCGATTCGATACCGGAAAGATGTGGACGTTCGAGAATCCTCCACTCGACTACTTCGCGGAAGAGTACGGGTTCCGGCCAGGAGAGGAGTGGCTGGACCACGTTCGACTCGCCTCTCTCCGTCTACCCAACTGCACCGCCTCGTTCGCGTCTTCAGACGGTCTCGTGATGACCAATCACCACTGCGCTCGTGAGTCAGCAAGTGCCGTCTCCGGTGAGGGAGAGGACCTACTCACAGATGGCTTCTTCGCAGAAACAATGGCGGACGAACGGCGGGTTCCGGATCTACACGTGGACCAGTTAGTCGAGATGCGGGACGTGACCGATCTCATCGAGGCAGCAGTGACACCGATGATGAGTGAAGACGCCGAGATGCAGGCACGAGGAGAAAAGCAGCAATCCGTCGCCGACAGTGCCAGCCAGGCACTTGGATTCGACTGCAATGTCCAAGCCCTCTATAACGGCGGCAAATACTCGCTCTACTGCTATAAGCGCTATGACGACGTCCGTTTGGTCTTCATCCCGGAACTGATGATCGGATACTTCGGCGGCGATCCAGACAATTTCACGTTCCCTCGTTATGTACTGGATGTCTCGTTCTTCCGCGTGTATGACGAGAACGGAAGTCCGTATCAGCCGGAGCATCACTACGAGTGGAGCGAAACAGGAGCAGCAGAAGGTGACGCAGTCTTCGTCATCGGGAATCCTGGCTCCACTGAGCGCCTTCTCACTGTGGCCCAACTGGAGTACAGCCGCGAGTTTCTTGAACCTTACATAGTGAGACTGTATCAGAGTAGAGCGGATGCTCTGGCGCGTTTCATGGATCACCATCCGGACCAGCGATCCGAATACATCAATGACTACTTCGGCTACATGAACTCCCTCAAGCTCTACAAGGGACGGTTCAAGGCGTTGCAGGACCCCGAAATCATGGGAAGGAAACGCGGGTTTGAACGCAACTTCAAGAACGCAGTCCAATCCGATCCAGAGCTCAACAGACAGTTTGGCAGCCTCTGGAGCGACATCGAGAACATCAGGGAACAAATGGCGACATTTGCACCCACGAGAAACGGGTTACGCTACGACGGGCCCTTGTGGTCTCAAACGCTCGCCACCGCCGCAGATATGTTCATCTACGCGTACCGTGCTATGAATGCTCCCGGCGACGAACAGCTCCCTGAACTCCGCGCCGACATCGAGCGGCGGACGTTCAACACCGATCTCGACCATCTTTTCATTGAGCTACAAATCGAGGACGCAGAGCAGTGGTTGGGTGAGAACGACCCGTTTGTACGCATGGCGCTGGCAGGGAGACCGGTCACCGAGGCCGCACGTGCGATCGTGGATGAAGCAAACGCCGTGACGGATCCGGAGCAGAGGAGGGCCCTGCTCGACAACCCCACGGCGATCTTGAACAGCACTGATCCTGCCATCAGCCTCATGCGGGAGGCCTTGCCAAGATTCATCGATGCAGAGATAAGGGTCCAGGAACTCACGCAGACGGAGGACGCCAAGGTGGCGACGCTTGCGCGCGCCCTTTTCGAGGTTCAGGGTACCGCACTTGCCCCAGACGCAACGTTCACTCTCCGCATGGCTGATGGAGTCGTCGCCAGCTACGAGTACAACGGCACCAAGGCGCCAGCCTTTACGACCTTCTACGGCCTCTACGACAGACACTATTCCCACTCCGGAGCCGAGGATTGGGCGCTGCCAAACCGTTGGCTCAGTCCGTCATCCGAGTTCGATATGAGCACGCCGCTCAACATGGTTCACACAAACGACACGGTGGGTGGAAACTCGGGAAGCCCTCTGATCAATATCAGTGGGGAGATCGTGGGCCTTCTGTTTGACGGAAACATCGAGAGCCTATCGGGCGACTTCATATACACCATGGAAGGTGCCCGCTCGGTATCCGTCAGAGCTGAAGCGATCGTGGAAGCTCTGCGCAACATCTATGGTGCGCAGCGCGTCGTCGACGAGCTGCTCCGACACTAGCTACACGACCTGACTGGCTCCAGCTTCGGCAACCTTGCTGACTGCGCTATAACAAGCCAGGCTGACTCGTTTCGATACACTTCACTTGGCCGAGCTGCGTGCCACAATAGCCTGTAACCACCTATGATACAACAGCTTATAGACCTTCGACTCGCCCGGCATTGCCGTTGCCTAATAGCAGCCCGGAAGCCGCACCAGACGCGGCACAAACACAATGAATCGGGAGGGAAGAATCATGAAGGCAGTAATCTGGACAGTATTGGGAGCAGCCGTGTTGGTCTCTGCTTGCAGCGACAGCACGGGGCTCAGCGGCAACGGCACGAACCAAGTTTCGCTGTCCGTTACCACCCGGGTCGGTGCTGGGCCCGCAGCGGCTAGCGCTGGCATGTTCATGCTCGCGGCGGCGGACACACTGACCGACGGCGAGAACGAATTGGTCTTTACTCAGGTGGAGCTGGTACTGAGAGAGATTGAACTCGAGCGGATCAACCACGACTCTTGCGATTCCACAGCCGTGGACGACGACGGCTGTGAGGAATTTGAGACCGGTCCAATACTGCTCGATCTTCCGTTGAGCGGACAGGTGGAACAGGTAATAGCAATAGAAGCGGACACGGGCACGTACGACGAGATCGAGTTCGAGCTCCACAAGGTGAGCAACGACGATCCTGAGGACGCTGCCTTCCGCGCAGCGTATCCCGACATGGTTGAGAAGACGATTCGGGTTCAGGGGTTCTACAACGGTCAGCCGTTCACGTACGAGAATGACATCAATGACGAGCAGGAATACGATCTGATTCCACCATTGGTAGTGGATGAAATGACCACAAGCGTGAACGTGACGGTGCTCATAGACCTTGCAGCCTGGTTCGTTGATGGTTCCGGAGCGCTCGTTAATCCGCAAAGCGGCAACAAGGGCGGTGACAACGAGAGCCTCATCAACGAGAACATCAAGCACTCGTTTGAGGCCTTCGAGGACGACGACCGGGATGGCGATGACGACGACGAACAACAGGATGCCAGCTAACATTATGATTCCCAGCCGAGTCCAGCTTAACTGGACTCGGCTGGGTCACGCTTCTGAGAAAGCGGCAACACCCGCTGACCGAACGCTTGCGTTGAGAGTCGGCACTGGTTACGTACAGCGTTTGGTTATCGGAGGAAGAGAAATGAAACGAATAATCATGGGATCGAGCCTGTTAGCCGCACTCACTCTTTCGGCCTGCAGCGAGACAAATACCCCGACTCAGTTCCGCAACGTTCAGGTTTCGTTTGCCACGCAGTCAGCCGGATCAGCTCCACTGGCCATGACAACAGCAACATTGGACGACACGCTGACCAGCGGTACGGACACTCTCCTAATAGAGAGCGCGGAAATAGTCCTCCGCGAAATCGAGCTCAAACGAATCGACGTGACGAATTGCGACCTGGAACCGGGCGACGATGGTTGCGAGGAGTTCGAGACCGGGCCAGTGCTCGTGTCGCTACCCCTCTCGCCGGGTGCGGAAGTGGAGTTTGACCTCGACGTGCCACCGGGAACCTACAGTGAGATCGAATTCGATGTCCATAAGGTCGAGGACGAGCCGTCGGACCTCATCTTCCTCCAGGCGCATCCTGAGTTCGATAAGCTGAGTATTCGGGTGACAGGCACCTTCAATGGCAGTTCATTCTTGTTTGAGTCCGACCTCGGAGTCGAACAGGAACTTGCGTTGGTGCCCGCACTGACTGTGGAAGAGGGCAGCGGTAGCGTCAACGTTACGGTCTTCGTAGACGTGGACGCCTGGTTCCGAGACCCGTCGGGTGGGCTCGTCGACCCCGATACGGGGAATAAGGGGGGCCTGAATGAGAGTCTCATCAAGGACAACATCAAGGACTCCATGGAAGCCTTTGAAGACGATGACAAAGATGGCCGGGAGAGTTAAACCGTAACGTGCGGATGAACGAGATACGCAAGTGACGGAAGAGATCACCCTCAAGATCATCAGTCTGTCCGACTCATTCCACTCACTGTGGAGCGACATGGCGGAGGAACTCGGAGTGCGAAGCATCATGGTCGAACCAAAACAGCAGCCAGGCATGAGTCTGTCAGACACGGCAGCTGTAGTGATTGCGGCCGGAGGCGAGGAAGATCGCGGTCTCGATGTGCTTCTGTCGTTCGAAGGATCCGATCCACCTGTGTATCTCGTAGGCTCCAACACTTCCCACCGCTTCGGAGTCGAGGCGGTACGGCGGGGAGCTGCCGACTACTTTGCCTTGCCGGACGACGTAGATATGCTGCGCCGGACCTTGGCTTCACGGGTAGAGACAGCACGAGAAAGGCGCTCAGGCGCTCACGCTCGCCCCAAGAGTGTCTTCTCCACCATGATTGGCGATAGCCCCACGCTGCGCGAGACCCTCAGCAAGGCAGAACGGGTCTTGGCTCACAGTGAAGTGACGGTGCTGATCGGTGGCGAGACCGGGACGGGCAAGGAGTTGCTGGCCCGGGCCATCCATGATGGGGGACCACGTGGCGGTGGGCCGTTCGTGGCCGTGAACTGTACCGCAATCCCTGCCAACCTGATCGAGTCAGAGCTCTTTGGCCACGAAAAAGGAGCGTTCACTGACGCTCACCAAGCAAAACCGGGGCTATTCGAAGAAGCACACTGCGGCACTCTCTTCCTCGACGAAGTCGGACACCTTCCTCTAGAGTTGCAGGGCAAGTTGCTGCGCGTCCTCGAGGACAGGCGGATCCGACGGGTCGGTGGCACCGATACGCGTGATGTTGATGTACGCATCCTTGCGGCAACACATGTCGACCTAGGCGAGGCTGCCGATCGCGGAGAGTTTCGTCAGGACCTGTTCTACCGTCTGAATGTCGTATCGCTCAGCCTACCTCCATTGCGTGAGCGGGGTGACGACCTGGAGCTCCTGGCCGGCCATTTCGTCCAATCGTTGGCCGGCCGCTACGGCGTGCCCATTCCGAAACTCACAGCCGAGGTCGTTACTGCCCTTCGGTCCCACTCGTGGCCCGGCAATATCAGAGAGCTCCGCCACGCCCTCGAGCGTGCTCTGCTCCTATCTGAGCCAGGTACATTGGAACCCGCCGAGCTCATCCAGTCCGGCAGGCAACGGCAGTCCGAGTCGCAAGACGGCGTGCCATTCCCCGCTACTCTCAAGGAGATAACGCGAGTCGCCGCCAGTCGTACGGTGACCATGTGCAAGGGCAACAAGAGCCAGGCAGCCAGACTGCTCGGCATCTCTCGATCGCGCTTGCAGCGACTACTGGACGACAGGAGTGAGGAGGACACGGATGACTGACCTCGTCACTGTTGACCGGAGGTTGTTGTGATAGCGCGGCGAACGGCAGCAACGGCTGATTACGGAGACCCACTGAAAGGGGCCCGTCAGGAAGTGATCGCAGGCAGGTTTCGCAATGCGCTGGCTCAACTGAGCGGATTGCAGCAGCAGTTCAGTTCCTCGGCCGAATGGCTTCTACTAGTGGCGATGGCTTCGTGGAGACTGGGCGACTTCACGGAAAGCCATGTCATGGCTCTACGTGCGCTATCCGAATAT
>JBDGZZ010000308.1:0-4884 GCA_039588335.1 Gemmatimonadota bacterium
TGATGCCACCGCGCGCGACCTCGAGTACCGCATGATCAACGGTGGGTTCTTGCAGAACGATGCCGGCTCCCTCAGGACCGCTGTAATCTCCAGAAACGATGGGAATACCGTCGATCTCTACACCCGTCGTGCCCGCGAATCCAACCAGTTTACCGCTGTACTTGAGGGCATGAGCGATGAGCTTCGCAGTTGTTGTCTTGCCGTTGGTACCGGTCACCGCAACAATCGGAACGTCAAAGCTTCCGTCCGATGGGAACAACATCTCAACAAAGGGCTTGGCAACGTTACGCGCTCTGCCTTCCGTCGGGTCCAGATGCATTCGGAATCCGGGTGCCGCGTTGACTTCGACGATCCCGGTAGAACTGGGGGGCAAGGGTTGGTCAAGACTGGTTGCCACAATGTCGATGCCGACGCAGTCCATTCCGACGATGCGGGCGATGCGCTCACACATCAGCCGAACATCCTGATGAACCTCATCGGTTACGTCACGCGCTGTGCCCCCTGTGCTGAGATTGGCCGTGGATTTGAGATACAGCTTATTCTTGGCCGGAAGCACATCGTCGAGATGGTGGCCTCGGAAGGAGAGTAGCCGTTCGGTCATGGAATCGACCGTGATGGCCGTAAGCATCTTCTCGTGCCCGATACCTCTTCGTGGGTCTTTGTTGACCTCGTCGATCAGCTGACGAATAGATGACGTGCCGTCGCCCACGACATGTGCTGGTTCACGAAGCGCTGCCGCCACCAGATTACCGTTGATGACGAGCACTCGAAAATCGAGTCCGGTCAGCGTCTTTTCCACGATGACTGAGTCAAAAACCCTGCGGGCGGATGCGAAAGCTATTTCAAGCCCTTCTGCGTCGGATACTCGGGCCGTGATTCCCCTGCCGTGGTTACCAACCTCTGGCTTCACCGCGACGGGGTAGCCTAGTTCTTCCGCCACGCGGGCTGCTTCTTCGAGAGACTCAACGAGAGCTCCTTCGGGAGTTGGGATCCCTGCCCGAGTGAGAAGCTCTTTGGTCCTGAATTTCTCATCGGCTATTTCGACACCGAGCGCGCTGGTTCGATCGGTCATCGTTGCTTGAATGCGGCGCTGTTTGGAACCATATCCGAGTTGAACAAGACTGACGTTGTTGAGTCGTACGGCTGGGATCCCCCTTTGCTTCGCCTCCTCCACAATGCTGCTGGTGGACGGTCCGAGCAGATCCTTCTCGCGCAGCTCCTTGAGCTGAGCAACGATCGAATCGATATCATACGTACGCTTCTCTGCGGTGGCTTCGACCAAGGCCACAGCTTCTCGACCCGCGAGGAGACCGACCGATTCAACGCGGTAGCGGTACACCACCTTGTAGATGCCACGTTCGGACGTGTCATAGGTCTTGCCAAAGCCAACCTCCGTCCGGGCAAGACACTGCAACTCCACAGCAATATGCTCGACGATGTGACCAGCCCACGTGCCTCGTCGCATGCGCTGAATGAAACCGCCGGGCTCGCCCACCGAGCATTCGTGACTGTGCAGCGATGGAACCAGCTCGACCAATCGGTCTGTGAAACCGGGAAGGGTGTCAGAGGGTCGATCTTCTAACTCGCCAATATCCAACAGCATGAAGATGGTTGGATAACGGCTGTAACGATTCGGACCCCTGAGGGCCCGGTGTTCGAGAATCTTCATGCGGGAGCCTCGGCGCACTGTCCGTGCCAAGCCATGCCGTGGCGGGCACCGCCCGCGAAGCCCGATCGGTCGACGACGATGATTCCAACGTCCACGCTCCGGGCAAGTTGGCTAAGCGCCCACTCGACGACCTGCTCTGGGGTCCGCCCGCGCTCAAGCTCGGCATAGGCCCGATAGGCCAGCAAAGACCTAACGATATGCTCGCCATCACCTGTCGTAGCGATGGCTCCCTGCTCACCGGCAAATAGACCGCAACCGGTCAGAGGCACATCTCCCACACGCCCTCTCAGGACCGACGTAGTGCCCCCTGAGCTGAGGGCGCACGCAAAGGTCGAACTGTCCCACGCAACACTACCTACAGTGTCACCACCTAGGGCCTCGCGCAATGGGGTATCATAGTTCCAAACTCGCTCGAGTTCGGCGCGCGACCATTCCCCAATCTGGTCGGAAACGGTCCTCACTTGGCGGAGCCGTTCCTGCGCTCTCAGCGTCGTTGGATCGTAGTCAGCAAAGCCGCAGCGACGGGCGAACGCTGTGGCGCCGTCCGCCACGAGTAGAACATGAGGGGTGTTTAGTAGATGCCTGGCGACGGCGATAGGGTTTTTCACTCGCTCAATAGCGGCCACAGCAGCGAAGTCCCCGGTGCTCGTCATGCATGATGCATCCATCTGGACGGTCGTGCCGTCGAGGCGAAGATTCGAGCCGGTTCCGGCGTTGAAGCGTTCGTCATCTTCCAGCAATTGCGTTGCGGCGACGGCTGCATCGAGCGCACCTTGTTGTTGGGCAAGGATCTCGAGCCCGGCGAGACACGCACGCCGCGGTCCGTCTGAATTGGCCGGGTTCGAAGCTGAGCCCCCATGACAAACAACAATTGACATACATTGGATATACGTCAGCGTGGCAGTGGAGTACAGTGGGAACATCACGCCAAGCGAGATTGGGACTAGTGACAATGTCAAGAACCGGAACGAGCGAACACTGGAGTCCATGCAAATGCCCCGCTTTCTGATCCCTATCGGCGGCAATGAAAAGAAGTCGCAAGACTCCGAGATATTTCGGGAGATGGTCGAGTTGGCGGGAGGATCCAAAGCGCGAATTGTCGTTGTCCCTACCGCCAGCGAAGCACCCAGCGAGCGATCGCGTGATTACCGAGAGCTCTTTTCGGCGTTTTCCCCCGAGGCCATTCATACCGTACACATAGGGGAACGCTCGGATGCAGGATCGGCGGAACTCATCAAGCTCATCGGTGAGACCACTCTCTTCATGTTCGGTGGGGGCGATCAGCTTCGTCTTTCTTCGCTGATCGGCGGCACACCGTTGCACCGGGCTCTGCTGGAGCGATATCGAGCCGGCGGCTGCGTTGTCGCCGGAACCTCGGCTGGAGCCGCCGTCATACCTGAGGTGATGATATTTCAGAACAATCGATTTCGCGTATTTCGGAAGGGCGGCATCGAGATGACGAAGGGGCTGGGGCTGATCCAGGACGCGATTTTCGACACCCACTTCGTTCAGCGGTCGCGAATTTCTCGCCTCGTGCACGCGGTAGCAACAAACCCGGCATTGTTGGGGCTTGGCATCGAGGAGAACACCGGGCTGCTTATTGAGGATGAGACCAGGGCGAAGGTCATCGGCAACGGAACGGTCATCGTGCTGGACGGAAGCACCATGGAGATCAACCACATCGGTTACGTCGAGAACAGAAACCCGTTCGCCCTCACGAATGTGCTCTACTCGGTACTGACACCGGGCGTGGTGTACGATCTCAAACGACGAACGGTGGTTGACCCTGGGCCGATAGCACCTCCCAGGAGCATGGTTCCCAAGCGAAAGAAAGTACGCTCCAGGAAGGCAAGCTCCGAATAGGCCTGCGAAAACGACCGGCTATCCACAACTACAGAATTGACTTGCCGTGGCGATTCTCAACCGCGAACGTGCGCCGATTTGGGAGTTGGCGCTACTTTTGTTATCTTTGACAATGAACGATTCCCGCGACAACGAGTATCACAACCCGCGCGCGTTGGGCTCCCTCTCAGGTGCTCTTCGTATCTGGCAAACGGTGGGCGCTGCCCATCGAGAAGACAGTCCACACCATTTCGTCTTCGCCTTCCGCTGCCGAAGTGAGTCACGCGCCGGCCGCGTGGCTGGGTTTCTGCAGCGTCGCCTTGCCTGCGCGATGACCAGGGTGAGTCGAGGCGTCGGCGCCGACCGCCAAGCTTGGCATGTCCACGGTTCGACACGCCGTGAGATCCAGTCGCTCCGGAGCCTCGAACAGCTCTCGACGTGGCTTCGCGAAGCCGCCAGCAGTCACCAAGTGGACCTCATCCGCTTCAGCCTGGTCTCCATTATGCGGCCTGACTTTCGCTGCAGTTGACGGCCACGCTGTGGCGGTCCCAGACCGGCGAGTTCGAGGATCTGGTCGCCGCCGGCGTGATCGATCCCACCAAGGTGACGCGGACGGCGCTGCAGAATGCCGCCTCGGTTGCCAGCCTCCTCCTCACCACCGAGTGCGCGGTGGTCGAGGAGAAGGAAGAGGGTCCGCCCCGCCCATGATGCCCGGCGGTGGGATGGGCGGCATGTACTAACGCAGGACGTTCACCCGACGACCGAAAGGGAAAGGGGCCAACTCGACCTTCCACGCCGCGCTGCGGCACGGAGTAGACACCATGCGTCGTTTCATGCTCAAGAAGAACGCCAAACTCAGCATGGCGGAATGGTTGGATCGCAAAACAGTGTACGAAGGCAAGCTGATGTCGATGACCGCGAGAGTCGTGCGCCTTTTCGCGCCGGATCCCACGGCGCAGAAACGGCATGTGGATATCTCTTACGATTGGGTGATTCCGATCCACTGACGCCGGGGTTGTCTTTGGGGATGCGCTAGCCTGACGCTCCGAAAGACTTGCGACGTGACCTGGCTTTGATGGAGACCTTCCCAGCATCTTCCATCGGATCCTTGAAGGGCACCTCGATTCGGAGTGGGCCGTGCGCGTAGATCGCTTCGGCCTTGTCAGGTTTCACCGACCAAGCAAAAGCCCGGGCTGGGTGCGCGACGTTGAGTTCGAGGCGCTCGTCCTGTCGCCGGACGGAAACCGGGCCGCGGTCGCAATAGAAGAGGACAATCGCGGGGACGTCTGGATCAAGCAATTGGATCGCGGGCCTTTGTCTCGCCTCACGTTCGAAGGCGACTACAACGGATACCCCGCCTGGTCGCCGGACGG
>JBDGZZ010000309.1:0-4874 GCA_039588335.1 Gemmatimonadota bacterium
AAGACGTTACCGGTCGAGACTGCGCGGCACGCGTTCGCTTACGTGTTCGAGGGAGCCGGTACCTTTCGCGACGCCTCCGACCCTGTGGGTGGTCGGACCGAACACGTGGGACCAGACGATGGCCAGGTAATCGAGGAGACGGGGAATCGGTCGCTGGTGCTGTTTGACAGCGGCGACGAGGTGAGTGTGCAAGCCGGAGAGGCCGGCATCAGATTCTTATTGGTTTCTGGAAAGCCGCTCGAGGAGCCGGTCGCCTGGCGCGGCCCGATCGTCATGAACACCGACGAGCAGCTGCGGCAGGCCTATGCCGACCTCAGCGCGGGTACTTTCATCAAGGACCGCGGATAATCGCGTCAGACCCCCGCTAGAACTCGCGCTTCTTCATCCCAGAGAAGAAGCGGCGCGTGTCCTCATCCTCCTCTGTGTCTGGAGGCAATGTGTCATCGTACTGGCGTCGCGCCTCCTTCTTCGCCTTGGCGGCCTTGGCGGCGTTCTTCTTCGCCAGGGCGGCCAGCTTCTTGTCGTCGCTCTTCGTCATTCCTGCAGCCCCTTTCCTGAGATGCTTAAATCTCGCTCCGTCTCGCTGACCTCGGCACCCCTCCCGGAGATTTCATATTCAGCCGCGGTTCCAGCAATCCCGCCCACGTGCCGTTACACATTACGAATGTGCCTCGAAGGTGCACATTCATATAAACAGATTCCGGATCCGTAGCGTACTCACTGTGAAGGCCACAGACAGGGTCGCGGGTCACAGTAACGGTCGACGGGACACATAAAGAGGGGATCGCGGGTGGACGATACGGAGCTTACAGCACTGGCTGTGGCATTCCAAAAGGGAGATGAGAGTAGCTTCGCGCTGCTCGTCGACGCCCTGTCCCGTAGCCTGATTGCCATCGCTTACCGGTACAGCAGAGACTGGGAGTGGGCTCGCGACCTCACCCAGGAGACCTGGATCACGGTGTACGACAGGATCCGCCGCTACGATCCGGCCCGTTCCTTTCGCACTTGGGTCGTCGCAGTACATCGGAACGGCTGCCTGAGCCACCTACGGCGCGCGTGGGTGCGGCTGGAAACAGCGCCCGGCGCAGACGTGATCGAGGGACTGCCCGTGGAAAACGGTGGTGGCAACCCGGAGGACGAACTCGAGCGACGGGAGTTCCACCAACAATTGCTGAGAGCACTGGGTGAACTGAGTGAAAGCCAGCGCACCGTGTTCACGCGAGTGGACCTGGAACAAGGAGATCAGAGTGTGGTTGCACGGGACCTCGGCATGAAGCCTACAACCTTGAGAACGACATTGCACTTCGCACGCAGGCGTTTGGCTAAAGTACTTCGACAGAGTGAGGAATCGCAGTGAACCGACAAGTGGATTGCGACGTCTTCCAAGACCAACTCGATGCGCTCTCGCAGGGAAGGCTGCCCGAAGCAGGCAAGGATCAGCTCCAGCGTCACGCAGCGTCGTGTCCCGACTGCGCCATGCAGCTTCGAGTACACGAGCACCTTGCCGCACAGTCGCTGAGCGATCTGGAGGCCACAGTTCCCGACGAGTTGCTGGGCTCCGTTTGGCCGCGGGTCCAGGCCGGGATCGCCGCCCGCGACCCCGCACGCAGAAGCGACCCGATGAGATGGCAGGGCTGGAACCGGCTCGTCCCTGTATTAGCTGCTGCAACGCTGTTGCTCCTTGTCGGTAGCGGTCTGCTCTACAGAGAGGTGCGGCAACTACACCAGCGAGAGATGGATCTCGTCCAGCGGATCGTCCGGCAGGACCGCCGGCTCGCGGAACTCGACATCAGAACGTCAATGGACCCGGTGGCGCGAGCTGCGCGTCTAGCAGGTCGGGCAGTGTGGGAACGAGCGCTCGAACGCCATAACAGCTTGAGCGTCTCTGAGCTGGAAGCCATGCTCCGTAACGCTCCTACGAATGCGACCCTGTTCACCGCCAGTGAGTTGGAAGTGGTGGCTAACAGCATTCCGGTCTGGTCGGCGACTGCGTTGGAAACGGCACTTTCGACGATCGAGAGCGACGACGGAATACAAGCCGGCGAGCTACTCCGGCTTATTGAGGCACTGGACATCAACCCCGAGAAACGCATCTCAACCAGCCGGATTCTTGCGATCTCCAGAGGAGCCGCTCGCCGGGGGCGCTCATGAATAGGCAACAAGAGACTCGAGAGAGGCAAATATCATGAAGAGGATACAAAGAGGTCGATGGATTCCCATCGCGAGTCTGGCGGCGGCCTCAATGGGACTTGGTGGCTGCACAGAATACAGGA
This sequence comes from Gemmatimonadota bacterium, assembly GCA_039588335.1. Classification (GTDB taxonomy): domain Bacteria; phylum Gemmatimonadota; class Gemmatimonadetes; order Gemmatimonadales; family GWC2-71-9. The sequence continues at coordinate 2,274 of JBDGZZ010000309.1, forward strand.
TCGAGACGACATTGAACGCCGATGGCAGCGGCGTGCGGCATGAGAAGATGATGGTCCAGGAGTTCGAGGATGAAGCTGACAATGCCGCGTTGCGCGCAGACTTTGGGTATCTCATGTTCGCTACCGAGGACTTTCGCTGGACACATGAGCGAGAGGTGCAGGACGGGGATACACTCCATGTGTTTCTGCGCGAAACACAGGTAAAGGGTCACGATTCCTGGACCGATCTCAGTGACAACGTTCACATTGCCGGTGCAACCGGCGCCGACGCCGATACTCGAGTCGGCAATGTCAGACTGGGCGACGTCCACTTTCGGAACAGAGTGCGAGTGGAGAGCGGACGAGTTACTGAAGGCACGACATTCACCTACCGCGAAACCTTCTACTGGGAGAATCTAGCCGAAGTGCTCGTGGAGTACTTTGCTCGGGCCTACACCAGCGCCATCGTCGCGCAGTACCCCAGCCTGACCAACGAACAGCGCATCGAGTTGGCGGAGCACGTGAGAGCGAGCTATTGGTTTACCGTGGGTCAGGGTCTGTTCGAAACGAGCGGTGACAAAGAGAACGAGCTGGTCTCGGCCTTCGCCGAGCGAACTGCGAGTCGGACCGCACGGGTTGTGCGAGCGCGCTATCCAGACGTGCGCGAGGAATTCTTCAAGGACTTGGTCGAGGAGATCTACGACGACGACGAATTCGAAGCCTCAATGAGCGACCAACTTCCGGGTATTCAGCTGGCAATCAACTCCGAGATCGTGTTCCGTCTGAACATGCCCGGCCGGGTAACGTCATCGAACGCGCACGATCGGGATGGGAATACGTTGGTCTGGGAATTTGTCCCCGGAGACGCTCTGACCGCTCCCCTCGAGATCGTCGCGGAGTCTATCGTGGAGCGTTAACCATATGCTGCAATCGGTGGGGCGAAGCGGGCTCATTGCCCCTCCCCCACCGATTCCAATACGAGCCGAATGAACTCGTTTACGTGCTCCCCACCATCCACCCAACGCGTTACGGTAACCAGATCGTGCTCCCGATCGACGTAAATCACGTTGGTCGAGCCGGCGCCGAGGGCAAAGAACGCTGACGCTGGTGCCGCAGGGAACAGCTCCTGTCCTGTATTGAGCCACCACATGTACCCGTAATCGGGCTTGATATCCGTTGGTGTGGTCGCTCGCGCGAACCAATCTTCCGACACGAGCTGCACGCCCCTCCAACGGCCGTTTCGCAGTACGAGCAGTCCGAAGCGTGCATGATCGCGCGTGTCGATGAAGAAACCACCACCCCAGTGTCCACCACCGCTCACTGACTGTATCCGTTGACCGGCGATTTCAATCCACGAAGTCTCGTACCCATGCCAACGCCAATCGTAGGAGGCGCCGATGGGATCCATGATCCGTTCCTTCACGACATCGGGAAGGGGACGGCGGAACAGATGGAGCAGCGAGTACGCCATCAGATTGACACGCACGTCATTATACTCCCAGAACGTGCCCGGCGCCTGCAGCTCACGGTCGATCCCCTCACGCCGATCCGCTATGTCAGGCTTGCCCCAGAGCGTGCCCTCCCACTCACTCGTCTGCTGCAAGAGATTGTGCCAGGTGATGGCGGAATTGTGTTCTGACGCAAAGGGCCCATCAGTGACGTAGTCACCGATGGGTTCATCCAGATCATCGATCAGGCCGTCATCCCAGGCTACCCCCGCGACCGTGGAGAGATAACTCTTCGTCACCGAAAAGGTCATGTCCTCTCGATCGGTGTCACCCCACTCCGCCACGATGTAGCCGCTCTTCAAGACGATGCCGTTCACACCGCCCCGGGGCGTAGTCGGTCCTACGATGTCCTGATATGGAATGCCCTGAAACCGCTCCGTTAGATAGACACCAGGGTCTTCGGGGATTTGGGTGGTGAGATGCCGAGTCGCGTAGGCCACGGCTGCTTGGAGCCCAGCCCTGTCCATACCCATCTCTTCAGGGGTGCGCGTCTCCCAATCATCAGGTGGTGGATAATAGAGATCGGCGTCGCTGCTGCGGACGCAGCCAGCCAGCAGAATGGCAAGGGTGCAAACGCACAGGAGTTGTTCACTGGTGTTATGAGATAGGCCAACCATACCTGACCACCGTGACTAGAGGAAACACCCCATATGCAGCACCTGCAACCACAGCGACGACCGCCACGCTCCAATATGCTCCCACGGCTGCCGGCAGCAAGGAATGTAGTGTCGCGCCCTGACCCGCTAATAACCACACTCGCCTATGCGCTTTGCCACACGCAGATCGTGATAGCGGCCCATTCTACGGCTGCTACCAGTGGCGGAGCTGCTTGAACATGGGAAGCCGAAAGCCCCGAGCATCGCGAGACACTCGGGGCTATGGTCCTCGAAGTATGTTGTCGATCTAGTAGCCCGACTCACTTTCCCGGTCACGGAGTCCAGATGTAGGCGCGCAGATCCCAGCCACCACTGCCTACGACGTGGCCTCGGTTGTTGATCGCCGCAGCCGTCGTCGGCCCCGCGTACTCGTCTCCCAGAGGCCTGCCGAGGTTCACCACTTCGCCGCCGTACCACAAGACCGGCCGAGTCCATTCCTCCGGGGGCTGCTGGAATAA
>JBDGZZ010000310.1:0-4838 GCA_039588335.1 Gemmatimonadota bacterium
CGGCGGTGATGGCGGTGATTCCGGTGATCCTGCTCTTCTTCTTCACACAGAGATACTTCGTCCGTGGCATTCAAATGACCGGGTTCAGATGAGATCCGGAAGACCTTTCATCCAAAAACCAGACGAGGATCTCGTTTGATATCCCACGCCAACAAGTGGCCGCATCTGCTGGCCCTGTCTGCGGCCAGCCTCTTGGGCATGAGCCTCTGGTTCTCAGCTACCGCCGTGGTACCCGCACTGATCAGCCACTGGGGAATATCCAGCGGTGAGGCGGCGTGGCTCACGATGTCTGTCCAACTGGGCTTCGTTATTGGTGCGCTGCTGAGCGCACTGCTCAACATTCCGGATCTCTGGGCACCACGAAAGGTGTTCGCCTTGGGCGCCTTATCGGGCGCTCTCCTCAACGCACTCATACCTGCACTCCACACCGGTTTCACAGTGGCCATAGCGCTGCGGTTCGGCACGGGGATGTCACTGGCATTGGTCTATCCGGTCGGCATGAAGATCATGGCCACCTGGACGCGCGAGGATCGTGGCTTGGCGATTGGGATGCTGGTCGGTGCCCTCACTGTTGGATCGGCTACTCCTCATCTCGCCAAAGCGCTGGGGGGCGTCGGAGCATGGGAGCCCGTCGTGTACTCGGTGTCCGGCCTCGCCGTGCTAGGAGCGGTGATCGGCTGGTTCTCCGGCAAACTCGGCCCGTATCGCGTAGCCACACCACCCTTCCATTGGCGTCACATGGGAAGATCTCTGAGCGTGAGGTCTCTACGCCTGGCCAACTCAGGGTATCTCGGTCACATGTGGGAGCTGTACGCAATGTGGACGTGGATTCCCTTATTCCTTCTCGCCTCGCACAGAGCAGCGGGGCTCTCCGACACACTAGGTGACGATCGGGTCCAGAGTCTAGCCTCGCTCAGCGCGTTCGCTGTGATCGCGGCCGGCGGTATCGGGAGTCTGATGGCCGGACGCATCGCTGACCTATGGGGCCGCAGCCAGACGACCATAGTGAGCATGTTGGTGAGCGGGTCGTGCGCCGCGAGCATCGGGCTGCTGTTCGGAGGATCGCCAATCTGGGTGACATTGGTCGCAATGGTATGGGGTTTCACAGTGGTAGCCGACTCGGCCCAGTTCAGCTCCAGCGTGAGCGAGCTATCCGATGCCGAATACATCGGGACGCAGCTCACCACTCAGACCGCCATGGGCTTCTTGCTCACGCTGCTCTCGATTCAACTCATCCCAAGTGTCTTGGACCTCGTCGGCTGGACCTGGGCGTTTGCGGTCCTCGTTCCCGGACCTGTATTCGGCATTGTCGCGATGTGGCGTCTCAAGCGATCGCCCGATGCCGTGAAGCTCGCTGGGGGACGGGGATAGGAGGGGAGCAGGGAGCGGAGAGCGGGGAGCGGAGAGCGGGGAGCTGGGAGCAGGGAGCGGGGATTGCATGTTAACTTGGAGAACATGTCGGAAAGACCAGACATCGATCAGCGTCCGCGGATACGTCTCACTACGTTGAGTCACGGCGCCGGTTGAGCTTGTAAGCTCAGCTCGAGTGAGCTGGCGCAGGTTCTGCGCCACGTACCGCACGTTGAAGATCCCCGCGTCTTGATAGACGCGGCGACACGTGATGACGCGGCTGTCTTCCAATTGACGGATGACCGCGCGATCGTCGCGAGTGTGGACTTTTTTGCGCCCATTGTAGACGACCCCTACGAGTTCGGTGCGATTGCTGCAGCCAACGCGTTCAGCGACCTGTACGCAATGGGCGCAACACCGCTGCTGGCCCTCAATCTCGTAGCCTGGCCTCGCGATCCCGAGATACTGGAACTACTCGGAGACACGTTGAGAGGCGGATCAGACATTGCACGTGAAGCGGGAGCCTTTATTCTCGGCGGGCACTCGATCGACGACAATGAACCCAAGTTCGGAATGGTCACCATCGGCGAGGTTCACCCGACCAAAGTGGTCAGCAATGCTGACGCCCGACCGGGTGATAAACTCGTCCTTACCAAGCCGATCGGCACGGGAATCTTGAGCACTGCGCTGAAACAAGCCCTCGTACTCGAGAGCGACATGAGAGACGCCATCTCTTCCATGTCCACCCTCAATGCCGGTGCCGCCGAGGCTATGCGACATGTGGGTAACGCTGTGCACGCTGCAACCGACGTTACCGGATTCGGCTTGCTAGGACACATGGGAGCGCTGCTCGATGCAAGCGGGCAAAGCGCACGCTTGTCGCTCAATGACGTCCCGACGTTTCCCGGGGTGCATGACTTGGCAAGCCAGGACGTAGCACCTGGCGGGACGAAACGAAATCTGGAGTCTGCACAGCACGCAGTGCGTTGGGAAGGTGATGTGAGTGAAGCGGACAAGCTGCTTCTGGCAGATGCGCAGACGTCGGGTGGATTGCTGATAGCAGTCGACCCGTCACGAGTCGACGATCTGGTCGCCGCACTACGGGCACATCACACGCCCGTTGCTTCAGCTATCGGAGAGGTTCTGCCGCGTAAGGAAGTCCTGATCCACGTCACCAAGAAAGGTGCTTGACTCAGGATCCAACCACAACTCAACGCAGGATCACACCATGCGTCGAATAGCCAAACGGGCATTTCTCATCGGCATCCTGCTCCCAACTGTAACACCCGCGCTCTCTGGCCAAGCGCTACCGTCACTTCCAAAGTTCGACATCGAGACATCACCCATTGGGCTCAAGGGTGATGTACGCCCCCATCAATATCTTGGAGTGATCGGGCGCGCGGCAGCATGGTTGGGACTCGAAACTGGAGAGGCTGAGTTATGGGTACATCCCCTGAAACTGGCAAGCGACTTTCAGCTCGATTTCATGATTCCAGACTACGTGGAACCAGTGCGCGGGAGCGACGTAGCGCGTACAGTTGAAGTCCGTCCGGAACTCACGACCATAACCTACAGTCATGCGACATTCACGGTGCGACAGCACATCCTCGCTCCGGTGAACGCGCCCGGCCTCATAGTCTTGTTGGACGTCGATACATTCAGGCCCCTCGACATAGTCGTCAGCTTCAAGACGGTGTTCCAATACGCCTGGCCCGGAAGTTTCGGTGGCCAGTACGCGTTCTGGAACGACAGCGCCCGAGCATTCGTCCTGTCGGAGAGCTTGCGTGAGAGGAATGCGCTCATCGGTTCGCCCTGGGCTGCTCGGGCCTCGACCCACCCCGCCCACGCCATGCCCGAAGCTCCGAGCAGTTTCGTGATTCCGGTGGATTCAACTCGAGCGCAAGATGAATTCATTCCGATAGTGGCCGCGGCGGCGATTGCCAGCCGTGATTCAGTCACGCGGCTTTGGGGACGGATGCTGCGAGACGCAGAAACACTGTATCGAGAAAAACTAGAGCACGTCCGTGACCTGATCGAGAGTTCCAGCTCGATTGACACGCCGGACGACTCGCTCGACCTGGCTTTCGCATGGTCCAAGGTCAACCTCAACGAGGCGTTCGTATGCAATCCCGACCTCGGCTGTGGGCTGGTCGCCGGTTGGGGACGATCTGGAACGGGCACGCGGCCGGGGTTCGGTTGGTTTTTCGGAGGCGACGCTGCAATCAACTCGTTTGCGATGGACGTCACCGGCCAGTGGTCAGAGGTCGCCCAGGGACTAGACTTCCTCGCGCAGTACCAGAGGGATGACGGCAAGATCCCCCATGAGATCTCACAAGCGGCGGGCCGCCTCCCGTGGTTCGATGGCACCTTTCCCTACACCTACTATCACGCCGACACGACGCCGTATTGGATCGTCGCAGTCTGGCGATACTGGCGCGCCAGCGGCGACAATTTTCTTCTCGACAGTCTCTGGCCCGCGGTATTACAGGCCTACTCGTGGTGTCTCACTCGCGACACCGACGATGATGGCATAATTGAAAACGGACCCAACAATTTGGGAGCGATCGAGATCGGCGAGCTTGGAGTGGGGATTCATCAGGATATCTATCTGGCCGCAGTCTGGATCGAGGCTCTGGAAGCGATGCAGGAGATGGCGATGGCAGCAGGAGACGAACGGCTGTCACGGCAGGCTGAGCAGCTTCATTTAACCGCATCGCGATCGCTCAACTCGAGTTACTGGCGCGAAAGCGAAGGTCACCACGCGTTCGGTATTCTCCAATCCGGTGGTACCAACGACAACCTCACGGTTTGGCCCGCTACTGCCGCCGCATTCAGCCTGCTGGACACGGAGCGCGCCGAGCGTACGCTAGTAAAACTGGCAGCAGACTCGATATCAGCAGATTGGGGTGCGCGGATCCTGTCGACTGGGAGTGCACTCTACGATCCGATACACTACAACAATGGTGCGGTGTGGCCATTCGTGACCGGCTTTGTTACGTGGGGCCAGTACAACTACCGCCGCCCTTGGGCTGCGTACCCCCACATCGATGCAATCAAACAGGCAACATTCGACTGGGCACGAGGGCGTCATCCCGAGCTGATGTCGGGCCGCTACTATCGACCGCTCGACGCGGCCGTGCCTCAGCAGTTCTTCGCGACCTCGATGCTCATCACACCTTTGCTGTCGGGCATGCTCGGGTGGGAACCAGACGCGCCGAACCAGCGCGCCCGACTAGCTCCTCAGATTCCACCGTCGTGGAATCATTTGACGGTCACTGACCTGCGCGTCGGTGAGACCGTGTTGGACGCAGAGTTCCATCAGGGTGCCGGCGCCTTTACGGCGACGATTGCCACAGACGGTCCTCCTGTCACGCTCGATCTTTCGGTCTCGATTCCTCTTGGAGCGCGTGACGTGCATCTGGCGATGGGTCCGCTCGAAGGACGGGGTGGTGGATCGACGCGCCGTGGGTTGCACGATGAAGTGCACA
>JBDGZZ010000311.1:0-4817 GCA_039588335.1 Gemmatimonadota bacterium
ACCGGTCGTTTTGAAGTGGTTGCTGATGAAGCCGAAGCGGGTCGGGCACTGGCGGCATTGCAGCAGTTCCTTGCGCAAGCCCCAGAATGGTGGCGTACCGAACAGGGACCGCGAATGGCGGAGGGCGCATTGATTGTGTGGCGTATCAGTCCGGCTTCATTCACCGGAGTGCAGTACGCACGTTCTGAGACATCGTAGGTTTCGTAGTGACGCTGCTCTCTTGCGGAGCCTGGAGCCGACTTGGCCAGAGCACGGTCACCGCCTCACGATTGATGCTAACAAGGTACTTCGAGAGGGCAACATGATGGTCACGGCAATTGGCATCGTCGTCCTTATTGTCGGGCTCATTGCTTGGGTGGGTCAGAGTCTCGCCTTCCTGGCACCTTCGTTGGCCGTGAGGCTCGGCGTACTCGAGCCAGAAGACGAGATCGATGGTACCCTTCGCGTAGTTGAGGCCAAGGCCGAAGGCCTGACCGACATGTTGCTCACTTGGACATTACCCCTATCCGGCATGCTCATGCTGCTCGATCACCCACTATGGCCTTACTTGGCCCTCATCGGAGGTGGAGTTTTCCTCTATGTCGCAGGGCTGATCACACTGTCCCGCGTCTTCCTCAAGTGGGAAGGCAAGAAGGTAGGTCGGCCAGCCTCGGAGAGAGGCGCCTACGTGTTCGGTTTGATCTGGGCACTGTCGTCCGTACTAATGATCGTCTTGGCGGCACGGGAACTCTCCGCGTAGGAGCATTCGTGAGCATCGTCGGACAGCTATCTGTCGCATCACAGATCACCCTCTACATCATCCTGGCGGCGATTGCGGTGTTCACACTCCTCGTCCTCGTGGCCCAGATCGGCATCGTCAGGGGCAAGCCGTTCGAGAATCCGGACGGCACCAAAGACGACTGGCGCGAGCAGAAAGTGTTCTACGGGATCGCATGGGCCGACATCTTGGTGGCCTGTCCCGTTTCATTCGCGGCACTCATCCTGATCTTCACTGCATCTCACTGGGGGTTCTACACGATGGGAATGGTGAGCTTCTGGTTCGTGTGGACCAATGTGATGACGACCGTGACCAGTGTCCGATTCGAGAAACCGAGGGTCACGTTTCAGTGGATCATCGTGTTTCCGCTGGGTACGGTGATTGGACTCGCCTTCATCGTTTGGACGCTGACTCACTTCGACACCATATACAGTTTCCGATAACCCATAGCCACGAAACCCAAGGAGCATCAAATGGAATTGGGAGCCTTCTCTGTAAGCCTGAACGTGAAAGACATTCATGCCTCAAAGTCTTTCTATGAGCATCTCGGCTTTGAAGAATTTGCAGGAGACTTGTCACAGAATTGGTTGATCATGAAGAACGGAAACCATGCCATCGGGTTGTTCCAAGGCATGTTTGAAAGGAATATTCTCACTTTCAACCCCGGCTGGGATCAAAGCGGTGCTCCGCTCGAGTCATTTACCGACGTGCGCGACCTGCAACGAGAACTGAAAGCCAAGGGGTTAACACCCGCGACTGACGCAGACGAGAGCGGTACCGGGCCAGCGAGCTTTGTGGTCGTCGATCCAGACGGGAATCCCATCTTGATCGATCAACACGTGTGAGGCATTTCTGCTTCAACAGCACTTGGCCAAGCTGCACAAAGCGGGGTTCGGTGGCAGACGATGTTCCACGTCAAACAGCTTGAATCAGCAAAGGCCGTTTCACGCGGGCGTCGTCAAACTCGCAGAAACGAGGCAAACGATGGCCGAGGCGACCATCACCAATAACGAGTTGCAACGGCCCGCGGGCTGGTTCGTGGCCATGGCCGCGGGTGGCCCCGGTGGCTGGCCCCAGCTTACGGGCTGGGCCGTCCTCGGGGCGGTGTACGGGGTTATCACCGGGCTCGTGCTCGTGAGGATGTTTCGCCAACCGTTGCCTGACTTCGGTATCTTGCAAGATCAATGACAGCCACACCAACGCTTTCTACCGATCGCTTGATCCTGCGGCCCTTCAACCTGAACGACGCGGCAAGAGTCAGAGAGCTTGCAGGCGAACGGGAGGTCGCGGCGATGACCGCAAACATTCCGCACCCCTATGAGGAGGGGATGGCGGAAGAATGGATCTCCCATCATGAGCATTCGTTGGAGAACGGTACGGGCGTGACGCTTGCGATAGTGCTTCAGTCGGAAGGCTCGCTGATAGGAGCCATGGGCCTCGTCCTTGATAAGACTCATCACTCCGCTGAGTTGGGCTACTGGATCGGAAAGCCTTATTGGAATCAGGGATATTGTACGGAGGCTGCTACAGAGGTGTTGCGGTACGGTTTCGAGATTCTCGGTCTAAACCGCGTCCAGGCTCGACATATGACTAAGAACCCCGCATCAGGCCGAGTGATGAAGAAGGTCGGCATGAGTCACGAGGGCATTCTGCGTCAATCGCTCAACAGGTTCGGCGCCTTCGAGGATGCGGCCATGTTCTCCATCCTTCGCGATGAGTATCGGGCAGAATGACGATCGAGGACGTCTATCATCGTCTATAATCATCCAAGATCGGAGCCCGCTCAACGCCACGAGCCCGACTTTACAAACCGCAGCCCTAGAACGGATTCGTGGCAAACACCGAGAACTCCGGGATGAAGCCACGACCGTCGACCTTCAAGGCCCCGATGATCGCGTCGGCAATCTCCTGGGACCGCAGCTTCTTGTGACTGAGTTCCTGATTGCGGCCAAGCTTCGCCGCAAACTCGGTCAGCACTTCGCTGGGATTCACCAACATGACGCGCACGTTGGAACGTCTCAGCTCGTCGCGCCAACACTCCGTCATACCTCTCAAAGCAAATTTGGATGAGCTGTACGCCGTACTGCCGCGACCTCCCTTGAGTCCCGACGTTGAGGAGATGTTGATCAGTTCGCCGCTCCCCTGTTTCACAAACTGTCGCGCTGCCTCTCTGGCCATCAGAAACGCGCCAAACACGTTGGTGCGGTACACACCCTCCAACTCTCCCAGCTCCATTTCGACCAACGGCTTGAAGACCCCGTAGCCCGCGTTATTGACCAGTATGTCGAGACGGCCGTGCTGCGCGATCACCTCGGCGACGGTTCGCACTGCATCCGCTTCGAGGCCCACGTCGCCTGCAATCCAGTCCACACCCATCTCGTCGGCGGCGGCCCGCAGCACGTCTTCGCGCCGGCCGGTTATCGTGACGCGACATCCCTCGGTCTTGAAGGCCTCCGCAATGGCCCTGCCGATACCCTCACTGCCACCAGTGACAATCGCAACTGCACCGTTGAGTTCCACTAGAGTCTCCTGCGGATTGTTGGATCTGGAGTGTGCTTTCGGATCGCGGTTCAGTCGCGCAACCGCAACCCATCAATAACTTCGCCGGCCACCCTGTTCAAGTACCGTTTGGCTCCGCGCGGGCTCGGGCTGCGCCGCACGACTACGACATCAGTGGGAACCAGAAGCAAAACCCCACAGTGCGTCGAGTCATTTCTGCTTCAACAGCACTTGGCCAAGCTGCACGAAGCGGGGTCCGAACGCCCCGCCTACGGTGACGTCAAATGTACGCTCTCATCATGCGGGTCCACCGGCTCTAGACCTAGCCGCTGCAACTCACGGTTCACTGCGTTCAGGTCCGTCGCCCACACTTCGTCGAGACGTTCGGTATAGCCGCGCAGCTCAACCACCATGATCTGGAAGATCTCTTCCAGGTTGTTGCCCGGACGTCCGTCGCCACGCTCCGACATGGACAGCAGATTGGCCAGGCGGTTGTTCACCCTGATCGGGAAGTTGAGCGGATCCTGATTGCTGCGATTCCGCACCTGGTAGATGTTGCCCTCTACCTCCGACGCATTCGCCACCAACCGTTCGGCAGTTTCATGCAAGCGTGCATCGTCGCTCTGCTGCAAGCGTTCGTGCAACTGTGCCTTGGCCCGGCGAATCGCGATCACGGCGCTGTTGGCTTCATCGACCTTGGCCCTAATGCGTAGGCCAAACTCGTACTGCGCCATGAGGTCGGCGTCGGTAACGTCAGTGATCCACGGGTTCCGTTCCACGTTCACCTGAGTCGTTGCCGTCTGACCGTCTGCCGTGAGGCGAACGGTGTAGCGACCGGGCGGCGCGACCGGTGCCATGGTCCGGACTCCCCACAATATCATGCCGGGGAACGTGGCGGCCGGGTCGGTACGCAGGTCCCAGCGGAACACATTCATGCCGGTGTCGGTCGGGATCGTCGGGGGAGACCAACGGTTGCGTTCCATGGTCGTGTCGGCGGGCTCGAGCGCGCGGATTATCTCTCCGCTCGCATCGAAAATCTCGAGCAACGCATCTTCCGGTGCTGCGGCAAACCACCACGACAGCTTCGCACCGTTGGCTGACCGGTAGGCAACAGGTGGGTCGAACAAGATGACGTCTTCCGTCGTCATGTTCGGCGTGGCCTGCCGCAGTGGTGTAACGTTGTCCAACACCCAGAAGCCGCGACCGTGGCTCGCAATGACCAGCTCGTCTGCTTCGACGATCAAGTCCACCACGGGCAGATCCGGGAAGCCCGGGTTCAGTTCCTGCCAGTTGGTTCCGTCGTCGTACGAGATGTACACGCCATGCTGTGTCGCAGCGTAAAGCATCCCTGCACGATTCGGATCCTCCCGCACCGCGTGCACATAGGCGTCAGCGCGGATGCCGTTCACGATCTTGGTCCACGTTTGGCCGTAGTCGCTCGTCTTCCATATGTACGGGGAGAAGTCGTCCAGCAATGGGCGCCGTACCGACACATACGCGGTGGCGGCATCGAACGCCGACGCATCGATCTGGCTCACGCGACCAAAGTCGGGCATGTCAG
>JBDGZZ010000312.1:0-4793 GCA_039588335.1 Gemmatimonadota bacterium
GCCCAACAATCTCATCGCGAGTGTAGCCGCTCACAGCGACGAATTTGTCATTGACATCGACAAACCGAACGCGCCCTTCGTCGAGCGTAGAGATACTCATGGCATCAGGACTCGATCGAAACACCTTAAAGAACTTCTCCTCCGAGATCCGCAGTGCTTTCTGGGCTTGCTCCCGCTCGGTGACGTCCCTGAAAATGCTAAGCACATGTAGTCCACCATGCAGGTCAAACGTCGCCGCCGAACCGAGAAAGGTGTGCACGGCGCCAGACCTCATACGCCCCTGTACCTCTGTAAGGTGCAATCGGCCTCTTTCACGAATCATCTGTCTGAACGAGTTCCGCTGCTCGGGATTTATCCACAGCCCAATATCCTCGACAGTACGGCCGATGACCTGCTCGCGACTGTGGCCGGTCACGGCGACGAAGGCGTCGTTTACGTCGACAAACTTGCCCTCAGCAAAAGTCGTGATCGCAATGACATCTGGGCTCAACCGAAAGGCATTGGAGAACTTCTCCTCCGAAACGCGGAGTGCCTCAAGGGCTCGCTTCCGTTCGGTGATATCCCGCACGACGCACACCACCTCGCTAGCGCCCGCGGAAACCAACCGGGCTTCGAAGTGGCATATCCCGTCACCGCTGGCAAGGTCGTACTCGGTGACCTGTGTCTCGCCCGTTTCCAGTGCCGTGATAATTCCCTTCATGATCTGCTCGCCGACATTGGATGGCAACACATCACATATGTTCTTGCCGAGGAACTCCCTCGGCGCCACATACGGCTTTACCTCTCTGCTCGCCTTGTACTCGAGATACGTACCCTCCCGGCTCAATCGGAAGATCATGTCTGGAATCGCTTCCAGCAGGACGCGGAGTTTCGCTTCGCTCTCTTTGAGCGCTCTCTCCGCTTTCCTCCGCTCTGTAATATCAACCATCGCCGCCACTCGTACGCTGCGCCCTCGGTACGACATGGACCGGCCACGCACCTCCACGAGGAATTTGGACCCATCTTTTCTAAGAGCGACGTGTTCATGTGTCTTATCGTACCCGGACGTGATGCGCTTCAGTACCACTTCCCGGTACTCCGGAGCGACCATCTCCATGACGGGTTTACCGATCACCTCGTCGAGACGATATCCGAACATTGTCGCCATCTGCTCGTTAGCGTCGAGCACGACACCACCTTCGCTTATGGCGATGCCCTCGTAAGTGGCAGCCGATAAGTGTTCAAGCCGTTCCTCGCTTTCGCGATGGGCTTCTTCGGCACGCTTGCGCTCCGTGATATCCCGGCCAGCGGACTGAACTTCGATAAGATGTCCTTTCGCGTCGAAGATCCCCCGGTCGGTCCAATGCTGCCAGTGGACCGTACCGTCGGGCAGAACGAGTTGATGCTCGCCGCGTGCAACCGGCTGCTCAGGTGTCAGGCGCTCGACTCTATCGAGAATTTCTTTCCGTTCTTCTTCAAGGACCAGTGGAAGGAAGTTCGCACCGATCAACTGCCTCGGTGTGCCACCGAAGAAATCACAATAGGCGTCGTTCACGAACGTACGAGTGCCGTCGGGCCGCCAACGTACAATGAAATCCGTCTGGTCTTCGATGACCGCTCGATAACGGGCCTTGCTGCGGTGTAACCCCAACACCGCAAGCATAGCGAGAGCGATCAGCGCCACCGACAGCCCGCCAACGGGGATGGCGAACACTGGACGGAGGTACAGCGGTAGCGGAATTGCAAAGCTCGCCCGCTGCCCTTCCGACCCGTACCGGCCGAAAAGGCCCTTCGCCTGCACCTCGAACGAGTGGGTGCCGGATGAGAGTTCCTCGATCGCCACTTCGCGGTCCACGCTCCACGTCGACCAAGCAGCTCCGTCAACGCGGTAGCGTGTTTCGATAGCGGAAGACGATAGCGACCCCCAATACGCGAACGCGTCCCAGCGCAGGTGGACCGTGTTTTCTTGAATGACAGGATCGCTGATGAACACCCGGGGAGTGGGATCGGTGGCCTCTTCGGGATTCAGGGCCTGAAGACCGCGCCCCCGCGTGCCAAGGAGGATCTGCTCCCGCCCAGGCAACACTGGCCAGAGATAGGGACTGAGCAGGCCGAGGTCGGTGGTAAAGCAGGACCACACCTCATCTTGACGGCTGCAAAGCCCTCCGTCGGTCGCGATCCAAAGTCGTCCTGCCTCGTCGATCTGGATGTCCCAGACCTCGTCATTGATCAGCCCGTCGCCGGTGGTCAAGTACCCTATCACGTCGTCACGATCGACGTACCCGAGTCCACGGTCTCTGTCGCCAAACCACACCCGACCCTGATCATCGACGGCAAGAGTGAAGACGTGACTCCCCCGCAGCTGCCTTCGAGTCCAGTGGGTCCAGGTACCTCGGCTCCAGCGGCTCAAGCCTCCGGCCGTGCCAAACCAGAGGGCGCTGTCGGGCCCCTGCTCAAATGCATACACCCTTCCCGATGGAAGACCCTCCGTCGTTCCCCAGTGCTCGAACCGGCCATTCTCGTACGCGAAGGCGCCTGGACCGCCCTCGATGGTGTTGGGGTCAGAGAGGCCCAGAAACCACAGACGGCCCTCGCGATCACTCTCGATCTTGTGGATATAACCAGCTGCAAGTCCAGCCTGGCGTCCGAAGTGACGCCAATCATTCCCATCCCAGCGGTAGGCGCCCTGGAAACTCGATCCGCTTGAAATCCATATATTCCCCCCGACATCTTCCGCCAAGCCGGTCACGGCTCCGAGCCGAGTGCCCGCTGCGCGACCAATCCATTGGACGCTGCCGTCCGCCCGCTGGATCTCGACACCGTCGCCGGTCCCAATCCAGATCGGGCCGTCTCGTGCGCGGGTGATCACATTCACGTGGTTTCTGGGGTCCGGAAACGGATGCGTCCAGTTGGCCCATCGGCGAGAAGACTGGCGGTGGAGGAACAAGCCGGTCCGAGTGCCAACCCAGAGATCTCCATTCCGCCTGAACCTGAGAAAGAGAGCGTGCGGCATCTCCGGGGGCGCACGATCGAGGGGAGCCCAAACGTTGGACCTTCGCACGCTGAGAAACCCAGTCCCGTACACGGCGACCGCCTCTCCGCGAGGCCCGATATCCATCGAAACGATCTGGTTCAAGCCTTCGCTGGCCACACGCCCGGGCGACGTCCCTTCCTCCCATTCCCAGAGCCCCCGCTCTTCCTGGGGACTGGCAACAAACGCGAGCCCAGTCCCTGTCTCATCTTCAACCAGCTCAGCAACCCAACGCCCACCGCCTGAAGCGGCATGTTTCAGCACCCAACGGCCGTTCGTCCAGCGGTACAACCCGCCCGATGCGTTCAACCAGATCCGCCCAGCCGAGGTCCGCCAAATCCGAGCGCCGTGGGCGTCCCCGAGCGATGACGGTGGCTCGAGCTCCTCCAGTTCTCCTTCCCGATAAACATAGAGGGACGCTGGTGGCCCCCCGAGGAGCAGCAAAACGCTTCCCTCGTCGAATGGAACAGCATTCAGCAAGGCGCGCTGCACACCATCGACGAAAACAGGGATTTTTCGGAAGCCCGTCGTGTCCCCCCCGAAGAGCTGGCCGTTCATGATCGCCAAGATCTTGCCCTGTGTGTCTGCCGCGACCAGAGACACGACACGCCACGGCGGTGCGCCTTGCGACTCGCCGACTGCGTGCCACACGAAACCATCATACCACGCCAATCCGGCCTCGGTCCCCGCCCAAACAGTGCCGCTTTGCGTTTCTGCAATGTCGTACACGACGTCCGAGGGAAGGCCAGATTGGGTGCTGAAATGCACCCAGCGCCACGCTTCCCCGAAGGTTTCCGTCTGGGCGTAAAGCCATTGGGGTAGGAGGACCACGCCGACGACCGCGATGACTCTCCAGAGGTGGCCAGAGTGACCGCTTTGTTTGTGGGACACGGCATCGCGCCCCGCCGACCACAACCGGATTGCCAAGACGCTACGCACTGTGACCCGAGGTGCAGCACGCATCCGCCACAGGGGGGATGGCTGCACCATGTTCTGGTTGTCCTCGTATCGCTGCATGGAACGGAGCGGGATAGTCGACGCCGAGTTGTCCTTCATCACTTGCTAGAGAAACCGCGGGAGCGTCATCACCGTGAGGAACTTCGAATGCAAGCAACCTGTCGCATCCGTCGAGTCTCGGCTCACTCCCGAACCGGGTGGCGGCAGAGTGCCACATCCCAGTGACAATATCATACGTTGGCACGGCACCGATGGTCAATGGCGGATTGGAGCCTAGTGACGGTCCTCACTCTTCGAGCCTGGATGCACGTACTGCAAGACGACGTCACGCTTCGGAATCAAATCCAAGGATTAGATGAATCCGTCTCAGGCTCAGACAACCCAATCTCAATCCGTTTCCACGGGTCGGCCTCGACGGTTCCCGGTAATTCCCTGACCCACTGATCGTTAGCTGACCTCTTCTTTGTTTGGCATACCGTTTGCGCTAGAGGCGTGGCAGAGGAACACCAAACTCACGCGCCGCAGTGCAAAGACATGCAGGGTGCTGTCATAGGCGAGACGTCTGGACTGGAACTGCAAGGACTGGGTGAGATGTGCGAACGAGGTTTTAGTCTCTTGGAGATCGTTCTGGTAATGGTGATCGTTGCGATCGTTACGGCATTCGGCGTCCCCCGCCTCGGTGATGCTCTAGCAAAACAGAGCGTGCGGTCGGCGGGAGATGCGATCGCAACTATGCACTCGAGGGCGCGCGGGAGCGCCATCCAGCGCAGGCGACGCACGGTGTTGGTTCTGAAGAACGGAGGCGTCGTGATCCGGTCAGTGCATC
>JBDGZZ010000313.1:0-9829 GCA_039588335.1 Gemmatimonadota bacterium
ACCGGTTGAACCATCATCGTTAGCCGGGAGGGTGTTGGCGTCGTATCCCTCACGAATAACGGGCCAGCCGTCGGGATCAACATACTCCGGGGCCTCGGGTTTTCGTCGGTCGATACCGCCGAAGGAAATATCGACGCTGGACGGATAGGACTGGGCCCAGTCGCCGCTGGCAACCGCTATTTGTGAGCCGTGGAGCGCGGAGTTCTGCCAGAAGATGGTGTCGATAACCGAAGCGTAGCTGGCATAAGAGCAGTAGAGGCCTGCTCCATAAGAGACCTGACCGATGAGGGTGTTGTCGGCCATCGTGCAATTGGAGATGAGCAAGTCGCTGTACCAGTTGTTGGATACGGCGGCGCCGTCGCGGCCGGCGGAGTTACCGGCGAACAGACAGTTCCTGAGTATGGTCGGGTCGTCGCTTCTGTCAGCGAAGTAGATGCCGCCGCCGGAGGTAGTCGCGGAGTTCTCAGCAAACTGACAATCTGCGATGAGGGTGGGTCCTGCAAAGCTGTACAAGCCGCCGCCGAGGGCGAAGGAGCCTCCCGTTATGTGCTCAACCTCCTGAAGGTTCGGGTCATTTGGATCAAAGCCGGGGTCCGTCGGCGATATTGGAACCATCGGCGCGGTTGCATTCGGGTCGTTGGGGTCGGGTGTCCAGGCCGGGTCAGGTATGTAGTATTCGTGAGTAATGATCTCCGAAGAGGCTTGGTTGGATGTGAAGTGGCAGCCGGTGATACTTGCCTGCGGAGAATCGATGGCGTAGACACCTGCGCCGCGAATGGCGCTGTTGGAAGTAATGTCGCAGTCCATAAGGGCGAGTTCACCGGACTCAACGAGATATACTGCACCGCCGTCCTGGGTAGCTGTGTTGCCGGTCAGTGTGGAATAAGCCACTACACCTGAGCAATTCGTATAGAAGTACAGAGCAGCTCCATAGGAAGCGGTGTTGCTGGCGAAGTTGCAGTCGCTGATGTTGACGGTGCTGTCCTGGTCGTAGAAGACGCCGCCACCCTCTTCATCCGCGGTATTGTTGTTGAAATCACAGATTGTGAGTTGGGAGTCGGAGTTGACGTCGAAATAGGCGCCGGCGCCGACAGTAGCGGAGTTGTCATTGAATACGCAGTACTCAAATACGGAACTGGTGTCGGGTCCGTAGTAGACACCGCCGCCGTAAGCCGCAGAGCTTGTGTTAAAGGCACAAGCGGTGAATGTTGGCATGCTGCCGGACTGACAGTAAACGGCACCACCCATTCCGTCGGCGGAGCAGTTATTAACCATCAGCCAAGTGAAGACCGGCGCAGCTCCGTCGGCAATGTAAACGCCGCCGCCGTCGCCGTTGACGGCGCTGCAGCTGTTTATAGTGACATTATTGATAATTGAGTTGCTGTCGGCGGCCACGTAAATGGCGCCGCCATCGGCATTAGTGACCGTGCAGTTATTGATGACGAGGTTGGCCAGAGTGGGACTGGCGTCGGGACCGATGTAGATGGCGCCGCCGGGCTGGCCGTAGAGGCTGCCGTTTATAATAGTAAAGCCGCTTACCACGGTGTTGGCATCTTCCTGGTTATCGAAGGTGAAGGCCCTGCCGCTGGAGCCGCAGTCGATAATAGTCAACGCCACGAAGTTAGGATCGTCGTGATGGCTGCTGACTATGTGGATGCCCTCCTTGCCCTGAAGGTTGAACCCCCCGTTGTAGGTTCCGGGGTAGACCACGAGGGTATCGCCGCTTCTTGCGCCGTTGACGGCGTTGCGCAGGGCGTCGGGGCCGCTGGTGTCGTCGACCGGGATGACTTCCGGCTCTCCGAATTCGACACTAACGACCATATCGGCATCGACGGTGACGGTGTTGGTGGTGCGTCCGGATGAGTCGTCATCGGTTCCGGTCCACTGCTGGAGGCGATAGCGCTCGTCGGGAATTGCCTCCATCGTCACGACGTCACCCCCAAATGCGACCATCATCACGGTGCTGTCATCACAGTTGGGTTCGGCGTTCGGGTCGGCATACGGGTCATAAACACATACTGAACCATGGGGTCCTGCCAGAACGGTCAGCTCATACTTGGGAAGCTGCTCGAACTGGACGGTGACTTCCGTGTCGGCCACGACGGTCACGGTATTGGTCAGCGACGTGGAGGAATCGTCGTCGGTGCCGATCCATTCCTTTATGCCGTAGCAATAGTCGGGACGATTACACTCAGGAACAGCGGTGAGTGTTATTACATTGTCGTCGCCTTCAAATATTATCATGTAGTTTGGCTCGACACCACCGTGGAGCAGGCCGTCACATGGGTCTGGCAGAACGGCAACGTTCAGCTCATACCTAGCGGCCAACTCAAACTCAACCGTAACATGGGTGTCCGCCACAAGTGTCACCGTATTGGTCAGGGCGGTGGACGAATCATTATCCGTGCCGGTCCACTGCTTGACCTTGTAGCAATAGTCGGGACGATTGCATTCAGGAATGGCCGTGAGGGTAATTAGATTGTCCTCGCCTTCATAAATCATCAGGCTGGTTGGCTCGACGGAGCCGTGGCCGCCGAGTACGGTGGCCGTCAGGTAATACCTGGCAATACCGTCATTGTAGTGGTAACCCATATCGACGACGCCGACATCGTTGACGCCATCGATGCGTGTGGTGTATGCATTCATCGCGATGTTGGGGTCATCTGCCTGGCCGCTTCCGGCATCGACGCACGGGCTGTATCCGTCCCGCTTGGCTACGGGCTGACTGAGGTAGTAGCCGTTGGTAAAGTTCGGGTCCTCATCGATGTTATGCGTATTCGGGTCCCAGCTATTGATGTCCCAGGTCAGGAAGTTGGGGTCGTCGGGCTGCCACCCTGTGAGCGTGCAGCCTTCTTCGACATATATCGGCGGCCCATCGGGAGGACCACTTATGCCAATCTGCAAGGCGCCGCCGCCAAATTCCGTGATTTGTGGAGTGAATGAGCCCACCCAGAAGTGCTCGAACGCGCCCCAGCCCATGCTCTCAACCTCGTGCTCGAGAGGCTGATGCCTGAAAGTGTTCACCAGAGTTCCGTCTGGGGTGAATTGCATCATCGAGTCGCCATGCATGTTAGAAAGAAACAGGTACCCATTGACAAACGCCATTCCATCGTGGTGGTGGTTATATGTCCCGGGCACCGGCGGAAGTGGATGATATGTAAACGCCAGCTCCCAGGTGCCGTCGGGACCTTGCGACCCGTCATACCTGAAGACCTCCCAGTTATCGCTCGCGAGAGTCTCATCCGAGGCTCGGCCGCCGGCGTACCAGATGTCGTTGTTCGGATCATACGCCAGAGTCTCGGTCCGCCACGAAGTGCTCGTAGAAGGCCCTGGTGGCGCCACGTTAGTGTCGTAAACATAATTGCCTGCAGGCCCACCCTCTACAGGATTGTCCTCATCAGGATCAAACGTATACCGCAGAATACCACTGGGCGAGGCGCCAACATAGATTTCGTTCTGCTCAGCGTCCACGTAGAAGTCCTGTGAGTGACTGTATGTGAAGTTGTCACCGAGGTCAAAAGTCCTTTCGAGTGTGAGCGTTCGCGGAGCAATATCACCGGGAGCATCCGGGTTATTCGGATGCGCGTGCGGATTCGCACCAGCGGGAATAGTCACCGTGTAGATAAATGCCATTGACTCGTAAGTCCAAGTAGTGGGGTCGTTAGGATCATAATCGGGATTAAGCTCTCCACTGAAGTGAATTATTCTGTCAACTCCATCGGTCCCCACGAAGCAGTGAACACCCAGCGCACCGGACATATTGGCATCACCTACATCATAAGTGCCGTAGACGAAGTAATCAGCTACATCTGGCGAGCACGGTTCGTTCGGCTCAGCGGCGCTCACCCGAGCAACTTTGATGTCACTGTAGGTAATCATGACTGTGGAGGGCAACGGATAGGCGGGGTCGCCGCTGCCTACTGCAACCTGCGAACCTTCAGCGCCAACATTGCCCCAGATGATGGAGTCTATAACTTGCACATTACTGCCGTAGGAGCAGTAGAGACCGCCGCCGTAGCTGGTTCCTACTTCGGAGCTGGCGACTGTATTGTAAGCTATCGTACAATTGGAGATTATTGCTTCTATATACCAATTAGAGGAAAGACCGGCACCGTCTCTGCGTGCCCTGTTGTCGGTTATCAGACAACTGGTAACCCTTGTTGGTCCTGCCGCGCTGCCGGACAGGTATGCGCCGCCGCCGGAGGCATCGGCAAGATTAGACTGGATTTGACAATCGACAATCAGCAGCGAGGTGGAGGAAGAGAATATACCGCCTCCTTCACCGCCCACGATGTCGCCGGCTCCCTCAGTGGTTCCAAGTGCCTGGTTGCCGGTGAACAAGCTGGCTGAAATCATCGAGGCGGGACTGTTTGCACAATAGACGCCCGCGCCCTTGAACGCGAGGTTGTCGGCGAAGCTGGAATCGGTTATTACGGAGTTGGTCTCCTCGGAGTACACACCGCCGCCCACCGTCGCAAAGTTATCTGTGAAGTTGCACTCGGCAATGGTCACTGAATCAATGCCCATGTAACAAATTCCGCCACCATAGCTGATATAAGGAGTGAGGCTGTAAGCCAAAGGCGGTGCGTTGGGATCGACGTAGTTCGGGTCGTTCGGGTCGGTCGGGGCATTTGGATCGGGAGCTTCATAGACCTCGCTCGCCTGGTTGCCGATAACGTCACAGCCGATAAATGTGGGAACCGAGCCGGCCTCGCAGAATACACCGGCCCCGTAGCTGGGGATTGCATAGCTGTAGTAGGGCATGGTGCGGCCCCAGTAGCCAATCCTGGAACGTGCAGCCTTCGAAAGTAATCACGCTTCCGGCACCGCAATATACACCTCCGCCGTAAGTGCTGTTCTTCCAGTATTCGCCGAGGTATCCACCACCGTAGCCGGGCAAACCGTAACCATATTCAGCGGTGCCGTAGTCGCCACCATTGCCGGCGTTCGCGGCGGTAGCCGAGCAGTTGATGATCTGGCAATTAGTGACGGTTGCTTCGCTTTCAGGATCAAAGTAGATACCGCCGCCGTAGGCCCTGCCGCTTTCACCACCGGCACCGCCCCAGCCGCCACGACAGGGGTCAGCGGCCGCACCGCCGTTGCCGCCGTTTCCACCGTTTCCAGCGGTAGCGGAGCAGTTCTCGATTACACAATATTCGATGCTGGGCGTACTCCTGTAACCGACGTAAATGCCGCCCCCGAAGACACCGCCACCGCGGCCGCCGACACCGCCGTTGCCACCGTTGCCACTGGGCAGGGAATCTTCGCTCTCCGGAGTAACGCCATCGGCACCATTACCGGCGTCACCGCCCATAATCTGACAGTCAGAGATTCTGCAATTTCGTATTGTCGGACTGCTGTATGACTCGCAATAGATGCCGCCGCCGTATGCGGAGCCTCCGTCGCCGCCGTTGCCTCCATGATTGTCACCGGCATACCAGGGCGGGTCCGCGTTCGGGTCATTGGGGTCTTCGGCACCGTCTACTCCATCGCCGCCCATACCCGCCTGGAATCTGGCGCCCTCGATAATACAATTAACAATGACAGGGCTGGCACCCGAACTCACGTAGATTCCAGCCCCCGTGGAGTTGCCACCCGGGTAACCGTCGTCACCTGGATAGAAGCCACCGAACGCATCGTGATACCAGCCATGAGCGTTTGCGATAGTCAGACCGCTTACGACGGTCCCGGGGCCGCAATTGCTACCCAAATGGATGCCAGTACCGCCGTAGCCTCCCAGGTCCATAACGGTTGCAGCGACCGTACTGGGGTCGTCGGGCGCAACGCTGGTTAACGTGATCGCCTTATCTACATAAATACCGTGTCCCCTGTAAGTGCCTCTGTTGATAATGATTGTATCTCCATCAACCGCAGCATCGACAGCGGCCTGGATGGTGGGATAGTTGCCGGGCACTTCAATGGTAGCAGGCAGCTCGAATGTGACTGTAACGGTTCGGTCCGAATACATGGTCACGGTGTTGGTCAAAGCAATGGATGAGTCATCATTGGTGCCCGTCCATCTGGCCCGATAGCCCGCGTCTGCCGTTGCCGTGAGCGTAATTACCGCGTACTTGTTGAAAAGTCCGGTGTTAGGCTCAACGGTACCGTGCTCGCCGTTAATGACGTTCACGGTCAACTGATACCGCTGGTCAGAGGGGAAATGGACACCCATGTCGACGAAATTGACGTCATTGACGCCGTCGGTTCGGGTAGTAAACTCGTCTAAACCGAGAGTAGCGGCCAGATCGCTTCCCATATCGATGCACGGGCTGTTTGCCGCCTGGCCCGCGCCTGTATGACTCAAGTAGTAACCAGCGGTGAACAACGGGTCGTCATCGAGGATGTTGGGGTCGCCCAGATTATGCCAGTTGAGTATCCGGCCGGGTTCGACAAAGATGGCCTCGGGATTAATCAAGCCAGGGTCGTTGGCATCATACCAGCCCTGGATGTCGCAGTGCGAGACGGTAAGCTCGGCGGGGTACTGATAGTAGTTCGGGTCGCCGTCGCTGCCTATGGCTATTTGGTTGCCGTGCTGTCCGGTGTTGCCCCAGAGGATGCTGTCAATAAGGACGGTGGTGCTGTTATAGGAGCAGGACAATCCGCCACCCAGGCCATTTTCGGGGTGCACCGGGTCGAGGGCGGTGTTTTCGACGATGGTGCAGTTGGAGATGGTCGGCTCGATAAACCAATAGGATACGATACCGCCGCCATCGAGGACCGCGGAGTTTGCTCTAACCAGACAGTTCCTAAGTACGGGCGAAGCGATGTCGCCGCCGAAATAGACGCCGCCGCCCGAGCCGGTGGCGACATTTCCATTTATGAAACAGCTCTCGATTAAGGCGTCTGAGGACCAGCAGAACATGCCGCCGCCGCTGCCGTACTCCGTGCCGTATATGCCGCCGCCGAGATAAATCCTATGGCCTTCGGCCAGGTTGTTCTTAATCGTGCAACCGCGTATGACGGGGGCGCCGCTGCTCCAGTACATGCCGCCGCCGTACTCGGCCACGTTATCGCTGATTATACAATCGGTAATCTCGACTTGTGCGCAGGGGCCATACCAGTACATAGCACCGCCGTAGTAGCGTACCTGGTTGCCAACAAACTCGCTGTTGTTGAGTCTTACCGCGGTGGCGTCACCGTCGAGCACACCCCAGTACAATGCGCCGCCGTCGCGGTAAGCGGCATTGGCGGCGAACGTCGAATTGTTCACATCGACATTACAATCCGATGCTATCAATAAGGCTCCACCGTCACGGGAAGCGTAGTTGCCAATGAAGTCGCAATCGTTAATATCCATCCGGCACATCCAGTCGAGGTATTGTGCACCGCCCCGATAGCCAGTGTTGCCCAGGAAGGTACAGCCGTTAAGGGCTGCCCTGCAGTACGGTGCGTAGTGTTCCGCGCCGCCGTCGTCCTGCACGGAGTTATGCATAATGATGCAGTTTTCAAGCGTGACGTCACAATACATGCCGTAGAAACTGGCGCCGCCAAAACTCGAGGTCCAGTTGTAGGCACTCATGCCGGGCATGCCGTTGACATCGCCGGAGCCGCCGCTGCCGCCTAAGTAGCTGTACGCCGTGTAGTTTACGTCGGCAGTACAGTCGCTGATTACCGTATCAACAACCACGGGCTCACAGAACTGGTCAAAGCATATACCACCGCCAAAGGACGCAAACCCGTCGGGGCCTCCGTTTCCACCGGCGCCGCCCCATGCGACTCCGTTGGCGTCGTTGGCGTCGTCGGCGTCGTTGGCGTCGTTGGCGTCGCCGCCGTTGCCTCCGACGTTGCCGGCGCCCTGGATGGTGTTGGAATCCTCGATTGTGCAATTGGTTAGCCTCGGTCGGCAGCCATATCCGAAGTATATTGCGCCGCCGTAGGCGCTTCCGCCGGTGCCGCCGTCACCACCGTGATAGCCGAGGCCGAAGCTGTTCGGTCCGACAGGCACACAAGGGTCGGCGCCGTAGGCATTGCCGCCTCTTCCTGCGTTGCCTCCGATGGCTCGGCAGCCGGTTATCTGACAGCTAAGAATATTCGGCTCGCTGCCTGCGGCGAAGTACATGGCGCCGCCGTATGCGTTGCCGCCGTCGTTGGCGTCTCCGCCCGGTCCGGGAAGAGCCTCGTTTGCATCTGCACCGTCATAACCGTTCCAGCCTATGGCAGTACAGTTCTCGATAATTAGATTGGCGAGCGTCGGACTCGCCGCACCCAGGGCCGCTATTGCGCCGCCTTTGCCGTGGGGGTCGGCCGGGCCAAACCAGCTCCAGCCCGAACCCTGGGCGAAGCTGTTTCTGATAGTGAAGCCGGTGATGACCGCATCGGGCCCTTCGCCGCCCTGGAATGTAAAGGCGCGCTGAGGATGTTCGCTGGTGATAATAATCTCGCGGCCGTCAAAGTCGATGCCGCCGCCGTAGGTGCCGGGCGAGACGACCACCTTGTCGCCGTCACGGACGACGTATCGGCCGTAGGCGTCCGTCTGACTTACCAGCGTAGCGATACTGGAGTATTGGCCGGGGACGTGATAGCTCTTTGGAGCATCGAACTCAACGGTGACGGTTTTGTCGGAATCCATCGTTACGGTATTAGTCAAGGCCGTGCTTGAGTCATCATCGGCGCCGGTCCATTGTTTGACTCTGTATCCCTCGTCCGGCGTGGCCGTCAATGTCACCGGCGTACCATCAAAATAGTCGCCGCTGTTGGGGTGGACGGTACCGTGACCGTAGGGCACCGTTACCGTCAAGTGGAAGGTCGGAATGGCCTCGAACTGCACGATGATGTTTTCGGCTCCATCCACGGTAACGGTATTGATTAGTGCGGTAGAGGAGTCATCGTCCGTGCCGGTCCAGGATGCGACGCGATGATTCGGGTCGGGATATGCGGTCAGGGTGACTATTGTATCCTCAAGGTAAGAGTCCTGGTTCGGATCCGGCACAACATGACCGTTGCCAAGGACCGTTATCGTCACGGGGTACTCTGGAATCCGCTCGAACTGGACGGTGGCGCAGGCGTCCGCGACGACGGTAACGGTATTGGTCAGTGCGATGGATGCATCGTCATCGGTGCCGGTCCATTCCTTGACGCGGTAGTTGGGGTCGGGATATGCGGTCAGGTTTACAACATTCTCACGGTAGCCTTCGAAGACCATAACCGCCCCGTTCGGTTCGACGGTGCCGTTGCCGTCGACGACAGTAATCGTAAGCAGATAATGCGTCAGCGGCTCCGAGTAGTGGAATCCCATATCGACCTGATTAGCATCGCCGACGGCATCGATCCGCGTGGTAAAGACATCCATGCCGAGGACACTGGCCAGGTCGCTTCCGACATCGATGCAGGGGCTGTCCACATCCTGACCGGCCGCAATTTGATCGAGGTAGTAGAGCCGGGCCGTGGCCGAGAAGAAGCATGGGTCGGCGTCGATGTTATGGGTGTTACCATCCCAGCTATTTACGTCCCAGGTCCAGAAATTCGGGTCGTCCGGCTCCCATCCTTCGAGCGTACAGCCCTCTTCCACATAGATGGGCGGCACTGGAGCATTGGCCTCGACGACCGGCTCCGGCCGCTGCACGATCTGTATCCTTCCGCCGCCGAACTCGGTAATGACCGGCGCCGGCGCACCAACCCAGAAGTGGTCCAATGCACCCCATCCCATGCCCCGGACCTCCTGCGAGAAGGGCGCATGGGTGAAGGTATCGACCAATGTACCGTACGGCGTGAATTGCTGAATGCTGTCGCCGTTGGCGGTGGCCAGGAACAGATATCCGTTTAGGAACTCCAGCCCCCTATGGCTGGTCGCAGAGGTATGCGTATATGTAAATGCCAGTTGCCAGGTACC
>JBDGZZ010000314.1:0-4769 GCA_039588335.1 Gemmatimonadota bacterium
TGCTTTCACGTATGGCGCGCATCGCTCACCTAGTAGTTGACAATCTCCCGTTGATCTGGTCTTGACCCTGGACTTAAGCACAAGGTTTACCTTGTTGATGGGAAATAGAGGTGAGACGAATGGCACTTCGCAACGGACAGTTGGCGGAACAGGCGCGGGTCAAGGTGGAGACCGTTCGCTTCTACGAGCGGCGCGGTCTGATTGCTGAACCGGAACGGACGCCAGCGGGTGATCGGCAATACTCAGTCGACACGGTGCGTCGCATCAGGTTCATCAAGCGGGCGCAAGATTGCAACGAGCGCCGGAAACAGCATCAAGAAGGGAAAGAGCACGGAGCCAATGCCGCCGCTCAAGTATATGACCAGCTGCCACAGGTAGCTGAGGACGAATACGACTGCAAGATACCACCACACGACGTTCTTTCCCTTCATGTCAGCCTCCGGCGTACGCTACTACGATGATCTTGCGAACCACGTCTGCGAATCGGGCGTGCGCGCATCGAATCCCGTCTCATCATGTGGCCTCCATGATCAGCCGAAGCGAGGCTTCCGCTTCTCGACGAACGCGGTGAGGCCCTCATCGAAATCGGGGGACGCGGCGTTCTCTATCTGAGCAAGGCGTTCCGCTTCGATCTGGGAAACCAAGTCGCGCTCGTAGGCAGCGTTCAGGAGGAGCTTTGCCCGTGCCATCGCGACGCCCGGGCCGTTCGCGAGTCTGCGTGCGGTCTCGTTGACACCAGCGTCGAAGTCCTTCTCCGGAACCACCCAGTTGACGAGCCCCCACGCTTGCGCAGTCGCGGCGTCCAGCTCGGTTGGCAGCAGCACCAGCTGGGCGGCACGCGCAGGTCCGACCATACGCGGTAGTAACCAGGTGCCTCCTCCGTCCGGCGACAGGCCGATCTTGATGAACGCCTGTGTGAACCGGGTCGTCTCGGTTGCCATCCTGAGATCGCAGGCCAGCATCGCGTTGAACCCGACGCCCGCAACGGCTCCGTGCACGGCGGCGAGAACCGGCTTGGGTGTCTGGCGTAGCGCCAGGACCACCTGCCCAAATACGTACAGGGGAGCACGGAAATAGGCGGCCGGATCCTCCCCGTCCCGCACGTCACGCAGCATTTCTTGAATGTCTCCACCGGCCGAGAACACCTTTCCCGCACCGCGGATCACGATGGCGCGGACACGATCGTCCCGCTTCAGCTCGTCCAGTGCAGCCAGAAACTGACGGGCCATGACCAGGTTGAACGCATTGAGCACGCTCGGGCGATTGAGCGTGATGGTTGCAACGTGTTCCTCGATGAAGGTGAGAACGAGGCTATCGGATTTGTTTGTCGGTGTCATGCCACGTCGACTCCAGATTGGCGGCGGCAGTCCTGAACCTCCTGGTCGACCGAACGCTGACAAAGACGACGCGGAGCATTGTCAACTCAATGCGGCTCGACGTGAATCGGGCCAGTCGGCCGTGGCTGATGCGCGGTTCTTCAAGCGGCCGCAGTCTATGTGTTTGCTGATGAACGCACCGATTTCGTCAACCGCTCGGTGACCTTCCGGCACATACCCGGCCAACAGAGGCCAGACATGCCACATGCCCTCCCAGACTTTCAGCTCCACGTCAACCCCATCTCCACGAGCACGCTCTGCCAGTCGCAGCGCATCACTCAACAGGATCTCTCTGTCGCCGACATGGATGAGTATTGGCGGCAGGCCATGTAGGTCCGCATAAACGGGTGAAACGAGTGCCGTCCGGGGATCTGCTTTGCCAACGTATTGAACCGCATGAAACCGGCTATCCTCCAGGCTGCAGACGAGATCGACACTCGCGTGGGTACCAAGCGATTCGCCTGTCAGTTCGAGATCGGCCCACGGCGAGATGCAAACGATTGCGGCCGGGATTGGCACATCATCGTCGCGCAGCGTCACAGCCAGCGCCAGAGCGAGGCCGGCGCCGGCGGAGTCACCTGCGACAACTATTCTTCGTGGTGGGATTCCGTGGTCGACCAGCCAGCGATAAGCAGCCACACAATTCTGCAGAGCTGCCGGGAACGGATGCTCGGGTGCAAGACGATACTCGGGTTGCAGTGCAGGAGTCTTGCTGGCAATTGCTATACGAGATGCCAGGGCCCGATGGGTTGCGCACGACCCCATCGTGTAGGCACCACCATGCAGGTACAGAATCGCTTGGTTGTCGGTCGTGTCGGCAGGTCGAAGCCACTCAGCAGGAATGTTTCCTACAGTAGTCTGCTGCACATCTACGCGGGGTGGCATTGGCAAACGCCGTGCGCCATCCTCGAGGGTCGCCCGTCGTTGCTGCAACGTGGCTTTCTTGTCCGCCTTCGAGATCAGATGCCTGAGAATCAGACGGACAATCCGGCTTCTTATACTCGGCATCTGGATGCTCTCCACTCTGTGAGATGAGAGTTCAGTCCTCACCAGGCAGTCATTCACTCGCCCCGCTTGCTGAGCGGGCCACCCGGAACCCCGAGTTGTTGCAGCGGTCGTTCTTCACCCAAGAGCTGCGATGCGACGCTCGAATCTCGAAGGCACTGCCGCCCCACCTTCCACCTCGAAGGATCCGTCCGTCTCCGACGACGATATACGGATTTCTCTGTGAGCCGCCGTCGTAGGGACCGTAGGTGTCGCTCACCCACTCCCACGCATTCCCGCTCATGTCGTACAGGCCAAGTGCGTTGGGCAGGTAGCTTCCCACTGGCAGGGTCCGTCCCTCGTATGCTCCCCGGTCCAGGTAGGGGTATTCGCCGACGTCGGCGTTGAACACGATCTGCGAAGACCTGGCAGTGTTCTTGCCGTTCCCGAACCTGACCTCGCGTCCGCCCTCGCGCGCCGCATACTCCCACTCGGCTTCTGTCGGAAGCCGATAGCCCCTGACCGCAGTTACGTCACCAGTGGGCTCGCCACGCTCGCCCAGCAACGCCCCACTCTCCTCGTCATATGCGGGCGGCAAACCTGCGTTTCGACTGAGCCAATTGCAGAAGCGGATGGCATCATCCCAGGAAACGGAGACGACGGGGTGACTCTCCGCCTGCACGAAGCCCGGTGTCCGCCAGTTCGTGTTCGGGTTGTAGCCCGTCCACGCGCGCGCTTCGGCATCCCAATATCCGGCTCCGCTGAGCCGGAGAAACTGCTGGTGCAGCCTCTTCATCTCTTCTTCCGAAGCGGCTCCCGACGCGAATCGCTCCATGATCTTCCTGCGCGCTTCCATGTTCATTGGGCCTTCAGCCGAGGTGCTGTAACCGGTCTCCTCGACGAATGTCCTGAACTGCGCCACGGTTGTTTCGTGCCTCTGGAGATAGAAGTCAGTCAGAGTAACCGAATGTACTGGCCGTTCATCAGCGTCGCCCTCCCCGAATACATCCCCCATCTGAAAGGTCCCACCGCGAACCAGCACTAGGTCCTCAGGCCCAGAACCTCCACTGGAACCCTGGCCCTCGCCCACAACGGGAATTCCCAAGGCAAGAGACAATACCAGTAGCCAGACCATCCCAAACTCGGACGCTCTAGCTTTCGTTGTGGCTACTTTCCGTTTCATCTTTGCACCTCAGCTCCGGAGTGGTTGGATCTGGAACCCTAAAAGGGGTCAACTCCTGCCCCACCCTAATCCGTTCGACTTCGTGCTCGGCGGTTATGAACAACCCACCTTAGTGGGTCATGACGATCCTGCACCGGCAGCCGTAGCCCTGCTGTGATTTGCATGGACGTGCTGGAATCCAGGCTTCCGTCACGGGACGTAGCAGTTGTGCCTGCCACGAACTCGCCCGGAGGGTACGACAGTATTCACGCGTTACGAGCGCAGGCACAACTGTCTTGCAGGGAGTGGCGGATTTAACGCAGTGAATCAGATGCCGAGTGAAGAGAACGGTAATGCCGGTCGCACGCGGTGCAACGCCGTCTCACAACGACTGACCCAGCAGGCGTGCCAGCGCCTCCTTCCGGCTGCGGGACAGCGTCACCTGGGTTCCATCCTTGAGGATCACGATCTGTGAACCGCGACTGAATGGCTGGATCTCGCGAATCCGATCCAAATTCACGATTGCGGATCGACTGACTCTGAAAAAGCGTGCAGGATCCAGTCGTACCGCGAGAGATTTCATCGATTCACGTATGACGTG
Organism: Gemmatimonadota bacterium; assembly: GCA_039588335.1. Taxonomy (GTDB): domain Bacteria; phylum Gemmatimonadota; class Gemmatimonadetes; order Gemmatimonadales; family GWC2-71-9. Next base: position 4,124 of record JBDGZZ010000314.1, read on the forward strand.
AACTCTGTCACGCACGTGGAGCTTGGCGTAGTAGTCCGCAGCTTCAATCCAGTCGATCTCGTTTGTTCTGACGAGGAAGACGCTTCCCTTCTCTTTCACCGCGATTCTGGAAACGAACGGGTGGGTCGCGTTGCTCGAGCCCGTTGCCGCCTGAGTAGGTTCCGCTCCATGATGCTCTTCGAGTCCGACCGCTTCGAGCAAGCCGAGGAGCCGAGCGCAAAGGTCGCTCCTGCCGGCCTGATGTATTGCCAGCTTTGCTCGGGCAATGGCGTCAAGGAAGCGCCCGTCGCCGAAGGGTTTGAGCAGGTAGTCCAGGGCGTGGACCTCGAAGGCACGCAGCGCGAACTGGTCGTAGGCGGTGACGAAGATCACGTGTGGCATGCGGTCCGGCCCGACCGCACGGAGCACTTCGAACCCATCCATCACCGGCATTTGGATGTCCAGGAGCAGGAGATCGGGCTCGACCTGCTCGATCGCGGACACCGCCGCACGGCCATCGGCGCACTCACCGACGACCTCAATTTCGGGATCCCGCTCACAGAGCTTCCTGAGTCCCGCGCGTGCCAACGGCTCGTCGTCTACGATGAGGACTCGGGTCGGATCCTTCATCGAGGCTCTCGGTCGGCAAGAGGTACGGTGTGAAACG
>JBDGZZ010000315.1:0-5520 GCA_039588335.1 Gemmatimonadota bacterium
TGCTCCAGCAGGAGCGTAGGATTTCGCTCGATGACGACATAAGGAAGTATTTGCCTGAGCTGCCCGACCACGGAGTGCCCGTGACGATACGCCACCTGTTGCACCATACGAGTGGCGTCCGGGACTATCTCACGCTGGGTTACCTGGCCGGCCTGCGCGATGACGACTTCTTCACGGACGAGGATGTCGTCACCATGCTTGCACGCCAGCGTGAGCTCAACTTCTCTCCTGGGGACGATCACCTCTACAGCAACTCGGGCTACTTCTTGCTGTCCCAGATAGTGAAACGCGTGACAGGGGAATCTCTGAAGCAGTACGCTCAAGAGAATCTGTTCGGCCCACTTGGCATGTCGAATACCCACTTTCACGACGATCACTCTCACATTGTCCCTCAACGTGCGACGGGGTACGCGCCAGCCGACTCCGGTTTTCGCATCAGCATGACCGCATTGGAGATGGTGGGAGACGGGGGAGTGTTCACCTCGGTGGAAGATCTTCTCCAATGGGACCGGTTCTTCTATGCGGCGACGGCAGCTGACCCACCGATTGATCAGCCCGGTGCTTTCTGGGCGACGATGCTGAGTCGCGGTGTGTTGAACACCGGAGATACCCTTGACTATGCTTTGGGGCTGGCGCATGGCGAGTACCGGGGGCTCAAGGTGATCAGTCATGGGGGAGCGTTCGTGGGGTTCCGGGCTGAGTTGATGCGCTTTCCTGATCAGCGCTTCACAGTCATCTGCCTCTGCAATCTCAGTCGCACAAACCCAACGGCGTCGGCCCGTCAGGTAGCGGACGTCTACCTGGAGGATGTGATGGAGCCCAGAGCCGCAGTTGGCCGAATACGCAGGCCTCTACTACAGCGAGGAACTCGAAGTCACCTACGAGATCAAGCTGGCAAATGGGGATCTGGGCCTCGAGGTGGGAAACGACTTGGACGGCCGACTCCGTCTCTCAGCAAGCGATGAGATGCGCCGCGGCGGCGTCACCCTCCGGTTCCATAGGGACTCGAAGGGCAGGGTAGCCGGCTTTCTACTAGACGCTGGGCGGGTAAGAAATCTGATTTTTGCAAAGCGTGAAGTAAAGTAGTTAAAGCTATATATTGCAACGTTATATGTATCATGATCTCGGGTAACATATAGCTTCCAGCGAAGGATTCTCTCCATCTAGGGCAGGGGTAGGCGACCTGCCCTATATTGACATGCGCCGTGAGTGTAGTATTGTATCATAAGACCAATACACTCTCATGTTCGACAAACTCGACCCTCGCAGCCCGGTTCCGCTTTACGACCAGATCGCCACTCGCATCCGTGTGGCAGTCGCGGCCGGTGAGTTGGTGTCCGGGGCGTCGCTTCCCTCGGTGCGGCAGCTTGCCTCGAAGCTGCGGGTGAACCCGGCCACAGTAGTCCAGGCGTACCGCGAGCTCGAAGCCGAGGGATTCGTGGAGCTGCGACAGGGGGCCGGCACCTTCGTGCTCGAGATGGAACCTGCCAAACGATCCACTGAACGGGCCCGGCAGGCCCGGCGTATCGTGCGTCAGATGCTGGCCGAGGCGGCACGACTGGGGCTCGAATGCGAAGAGATAGAGGACGCAGTCGGACGAGAACTCGGAGCAGGAAGGTCATGAGGAACGCGATCGAGACAAGCGGCGTCGGTTACCGGCTGGGGAAGTCGTTCGAGATACTGGATCTCGCGCTCAACGTGCCACAGGGATCGATATATGGCTTCCTGGGGCCGAATGGGGCGGGCAAGACGACCACGATTCAGTTACTGCTGGCACTGCGGAGGGCGCGGGAGGGAACGATCACGGTACTGGGCCATGAAGTACCCTCGGATGTGACGCGAGTCCTGGCGAAGACGGGATATGTGCCCGAACGGCCCCACATCGATCCCAGCCTCACTATAGATGAGGCCCTGAGGTATCACGCTGCGTTCTATCCCACTTGGGACACTAACGCGGCGGAACGACTGCTGGGTCAGTTCGACCTCGATCGTGTGCGCCGCATCAAGCGGCTATCCAAAGGTGAGACGGGCAAACTATTACTGCTGCTGGTGCTGGCCCAACGGCCGGAACTGCTGGTACTGGACGAGCCCACGGACGGCCTGGATCCGGTGGTGAGGCGGGAAGTGATTACGGCCGTGGTCGACTATGTGTCTCAACACGGCGCAACAGTGTTCATCTCCAGCCACCTCATTCACGAAGTAGAGAGGATGTGCGATTGGATCGGAGTGATGGACAAGGGTCGTCTCGTAGCGGAAATGCCTACCGACAGCTTCAAAGCAGGCATAAAGCGGCTGCGAGTTGCAGGTGCGCCGGAATCTGTGGAAGAACCACCGTTCGTGCTTCTCTCTCGCCAGCCGAGTGACGGCGTTAGTGACGGTGAGTTATGGGTTGTACGCGAGTGGCAGAATTCCATGCACGACTACTTCGAGGGCGTGGGTGCCACGGTCACGGAAGTGATGGACCTCGATCTGGAAGATGGGTTCGTCGAATTGCTTCGGACTTCACGCACGCAGCGGACTTGGGAGAGTGATTCATGTTCAGAGTAATGCTGCAGTCACAATGGAATTGGTCGAAGCTTCTCGTCACGGCAGCCGTGATCGGAGCATTTGCACTGCCCGTTTTGTCGATCCAGGAAGCCGGAATCCAGGAGCCGTCACGCTGGGGCCTTGCAGATTTGTTGGTCTCAATGCAGAGCTGGAGCATTTGGTACGCGGCACTGGCGGCGGGACTTGGTTTGATCCTCGGGAACAGCGCTTGGGCCAGCGACCACAGAGGGGGTCACGTATATGCACTATCACTTCCGATCGCACGGTGGCGCTATGTACTTCTAAGATTCGCGGTAGGAGCCGTCTTGCTGGCGGCACCGGCAATAGCCCTTTGGATCGGGGCTCTCGTAGCCACGGCTTCCATCGAACTCCCCGAGGGATTGAGAGCTTATCCGACAGCTCTGGCAGGCCGGTTCTGCCTTGCTTCACTGCTTGCGTATAGCGTTTTCTTCGCGATCTCGTCGGGCACTGCACGAATTGCCGGTTACGTGTTGGTCGTTATCGGTGGCATAGTGGCGGCTCAGATCCTGCTCAACGCCGCCGGGGTCAATGCCGATCCAATAAGCGGGTTGATGAACCAGCTGACATCATGGCCTGGGCCGTTTGAGGTGTTCACCGGTCGCTGGATGCTCATCGATGTGTAGAGACACCAAGCGTTCGAGGCGCTGTGGATCCCACCGATCGCCTGCTTGGCTGATCTCTGCTTGTCTGGCTGCGGTGGCAAGTGGTGTAGCGCCTGCAATCGCTGCCCAGACAGCGGAGGAGTACCGCAGACAGATCGAGGACCTAGAAGAAGAAAGAGACCATGCCAGGCGGGTGTTCTACGATCTTGTGGACTCGATTCCTCCAAGAATGGTCGACACGATTCGAGTCGGCACGCTCACAGTATTGGCTGAGCGTCCCTACGTCGGTCTAGTTCGTGAAGCAACGTCTGAGGCTTGGGATCGCCTCAGCAAGGAGCTGAAATCAGATACCGGCCTTCTGAGCCACCAAGCCATCTACTTCCCCAACCCCGGTGAGGGAATGTTACCGGTGACGGAAGATGTGGTGCTCGGGTTCTCAATGGGTGAGGGCGTGGACGCTGGGCAGGTTGCTGACGGAATAATTGGGGCAGCTGAGAAGATTCTGGTGAGAGGGGCGGGTGACACAATTGCGAGCTGGCTGCCCTCACCACTGTTGTTGGAGTTGATCAGCGCGGGCCGCGGTTGGTCGCTGACGGCGAGCTTCCACTGGACTTATGTGGCTCTCGTGACTTCGCCCTACAGCATTGACAGAGGCTGCTTTGCTGGCAGAATGGTGGCCTGCAAAAACGCTCTGGGGATTGGTGAAGTAGACAACCCAGTGACTGAGTTGTACGACGCACGAGAACGCAGACGCATTGTGCAGAACATCACCTGGTCGCGGGCGACGGTTTTCGGAATGGCAGCACTCCGCCACGGCTGTACGGCACTTGGGAGCGATTCCGATTGCATCGAGTACTTAGAAGCTGTCCCACGTGACATGCTACCACTTCCGTTCACACTTGGTGCACGCCGCTCCCTCGTCCGGATCGCGATCGAGGCAGGGGGGGACGGATCTTACGGTAGACTCGTTGGAGCGGACACGTTGACACTGGTCGGCATGCTTGAATCCGTTTCCGGGCTCACGATCGATTCGTTGGTTGCTCGGTGGTATCACACTACAATGGCTGCCCGACCCACACCCACTACGATCACGCCAGCGCTTGGGCTGTCGACCGCAGTTTGGGTGTTCTTGATCGTCTTGACTGCAACAAGGAGCTCGAGGTGGCGCAGCTGAAATACATGCTGCTCGCGGTGTTCTCATGTTGCACGTTGATTGCGGTTGCCTATCTGCCTCCGCCTGAACGTCTGCCGCGGCGATCGGCCACCAGAAGGATTCACGTCGACTCCATCGTGGTGGAGCGCGAGGACAACGCTGAACTATGGGAGGCAGCGGCAGATTACCAACGGCTTTCTTCACGTCTTCTGCAAGGTCAACGTAACCTGGTGTTGTTGGAGCGACGCGATTCGGTCCTGGCGAGTCTGCCAGCAGCGTTGGCATCGGGCCTCGGGTTAAATGTTGTATCCGCGAGCGATGTTTCCACCAAGGCGCTCGAGCCGGTTCGGTCACTCGCGATCGATCTGACCGGTGATCTCCCATTCGATGCGCACACAACGCCGATCGCCCTGGCGCTGGTGCTCGATACGTTACCCCGGCGTTCGCCGGGGTACAGGCACACAATTGTTCACGCGCTGCCAACGTCGGAGTCGAATCTCTGTCTCACTACCGTGGTTCTGGACTTGTCTTCCCTTAGGGAACTCGAAAGGCCCGTGGTGCGACCGGAACAGATCATTCGCGCGAATGCACCGAGGTTACTGGGTGTGTGTGCCTACTACGGCCGCTTCGGAACCCCGGGGCCGCATGTTGACGGTTGGCTTGGCCAGCGCGGGTTCGCGCCAGCTGCGCTCCCCATGTGGCTTGGTTGGCCTCAGGACAGTGCTCCAGAATCCGTGCGGCGCGGACGCCGTTTCATAGCGTATTCCTGGAGCATGTCGTTGGAACGAGTGAACTGCGCGGCCGGAGATGCTCAGGCTTGCCTTTCTATGGTGGCGCGTGACGAACCATGGCCGTATGCTCAGTACGAACCTAGTCCGCCAAGGGATCTCGTGATTGGAGGTCGTCGCCACTGGTGGTACGATTGGCTTGCGCTTGGCCGCGGCGTCGACCGTTACTTATCCGATCTGGTGTTTGCCATGGGTGAGGACCGGTTCCAGCAGTTCTGGAGCTCCGACCTCCAATTGGAAACCGCATTTCTAGATGCCTTCGGAATCCCAATCGGAGAATGGACCATGCAATGGTCCCGCGATCAGATCGGAATCCCGCGTCGCGGCCCCAGTGCTCCGGCGGGAGTTACAATCATGTCGCTCATGTTGGGGATCGTGTTCGTTGGTGGTGGTATGGCCTACGCGGCAA
>JBDGZZ010000316.1:0-4676 GCA_039588335.1 Gemmatimonadota bacterium
CACCTCCGGAAGCGACCGGTCAGGATGCGGGCTCCCGCTGGCGGTTCTACGAGATCACGGGCCTCGGCCGAGAGGTGCTGGATCTGGAAGTGGCGCGATTGGAGAGCGATCTGGACCTGGTCCGCTCGCGCATCCCAAGCACACAGGCGAGGCAGACGTCGTGACTACGCTTCGCCGGTCCGAGAGCCACGGCAGCATCGGGCTCCGAGTCCTGCTGCTTGCCTACCCGAAGTCACTCCGGCGGCAATGGGGGCCGGACATTGTGAAGTTTCTGTCGAGGCAGCGCCAGGAGCCGCGGTACAACCGGGGAGCTTTCGGTGCGATCCGGTTCTACAAGGACGTGTTGGGCGATATCCTGTCGATTGCCGTGTGGCACAAGGTTTCGTTCCTGCTGAGCCCCATTGGCGGCAACAAACCGCCGCCGAAGCGCATCGGCAAGAAACGGGACAGCTCCGGACGCAGAGCCGGTTTCATCGACGCACTCGTTCAGGACTTCGTTTACGCCAAACGCATGCTGATCCGATCGCCTCTGTTCACCGTCGCTGCCGTTGCAACGCTGGGCGTCGGCATCGGCGCCAACGTGGCCATGTTCAGCGTGCTGGATGCGGTCCTGATCCGAGCCCTGCCCTACCCGAGCTCCGAACGCCTGGTGTACGGTAGGGCGACGTTCGGTGACAGGGTAAACTCCACTGTCTCCTATCCCGACTACATCGACTTCCGGGACCGGAGCGACGTCTTCGAGTCACTGGCTCTCATCCGGTCCGGTCTGCAGTGGTTTCCCATCACCGGGCTGGCTGAGCCGGAGCGGGCGAGTGGTAACTGGGTCACAGTCGATTTCTTTCAAGCTCTGGGCGTCGATCCACAGCTGGGGAGACAGTTCACAGCGGACGAAGGAGAGCCTGGTGCGGCCGATGTGATGCTGATCAGCCACGGCTACTGGCAGCGTCGGTTTGGAGCGTCCGCAGACGCGGTGGGCCAGACCATCTCGGTCGAAGGGTTCCCCACCACAATCGTGGGCGTGATGCCCGCGGGTTTCCGCTTCCGCTACGACACCGACATCTGGCTACCGATTCGTGACGGATACATGGACACCGGGGGAAGAACGTCACACAGCTGGCAGATCGTGGGGCGTCTGCGTCCGGGTGGTTCGCTAGAACAGGCCCAGTCACAGGTGGACGTGATCGCCCGGCAGCTCGCGGATGCGTATCCCGAATCGCATGAGAACAAGGGGCTCCTTCTGACCACGTTGGGCGAGGCACTGGTGGAGGGTTACCGACCGAATCTAATCCTGCTGATGGTGGCCACCGGTCTCGTGCTGCTCATCGCATGCGGCAACGTGGCGAACCTTCTGCTTGCCCGCAGCTCGACACGCACGCTGGAGCTGTCAGCTCGGTCGGCGCTGGGGGCATCGCGGGGAAGACTGACCCGTCAGTTCATAACGGAGAGCCTGCTGCTGGCAATCCTGGCCGGCCTCGTCGGCACCGTGCTGGCTCTGTGGCTGCAGCGGTTGATTATCCTCTTCATGCCGCTTGACTCGCTGGGAATCAGAGAGATTGGAATGTCGGCGCCGATGCTCGGATTCGCGCTCGTGGCGTCGTTCGCTACCGCCGTCGTTTTTGGAGTGGGGCCGGCACTCACTGCGTCGCGAGCGAATCCGGCTGCGACTCTTAACAGCGGCCTTCGGACTTCCGCACACGGCGGGGCTACGCGAATCAGGAGCGGACTGGTGGTGCTGCAAGTAGCGCTCACGGTTGTGCTGATTGCCGCGTCCGGGCTTCTGCTCCGGAGCTTCGTGAGGCTCCAAAGTGTGGATGTCGGGTTCGATACTGAGAACGTTCTCACGGCCAGGGTTCAGATCAGCTCATCGGAGTATGACGCCGCGGAGCGAACGCAGTTCTACCGCAGCCTGCTCGAGCGCATCCGGGCGATACCAGGAGTCGAAGCGGCCTCCGCCATTAGCCACATCCCGGTGCTCCACCCGTTCATGGATTGGACTGTCTGGGATACGGAGAGCCCGTCCCAAGACGAGGCCGACCGGGTTGCCGTATACTCGCGCACCATGCTGCCGGGATACTTCGATGCGATGGCTATCCCGATACTGAGGGGGCGCGATCACGAATACTCGGACGAGGCAAACGCACAGACGTTATTGGTGGTCAACCAAGCAGCCGCAGAGCGACTATTCGCTGGTCAGGATCCCGTCGGTCGCTTGGTGAGCGTTTACAACTCCGTGAGCGATCCGGTGCCGGCGCAGATAATCGGCGTGGTTGGTGACGCCCGGATAACCTCACTCGACCGACCTCCGGCACCGCAAATGTATTACAACCATTCGAGGTCGGCGTGGTCCACAATGAACTTGATCGTGCGAGCGCGAGAGTCGGGCAATCCGACGTCGCTGGCAGCACCGATCCGAGCCGCGGTCATCGAACTCGACCCGCATGTCCCGCTGTCGGATGTGGCCACCATGAGTGATATCCTCTCCGAGTCTCTCGACAGAAACCGAGTGGTGAGCATCACGATTGGGCTTTTTGGTGCCGTGGCATTGCTGTTGGCTGCCATCGGGCTCTACGGAGTGCTCGCGTACTACGTGACCAGACGCACGCAGGAGATTGGAGTACGCGTGGCATTTGGCGCTACCGCCGGCCATGTTTTGCGGTCGGTCGTCGGCCGCGGACTCATTCTGGTTTCGGCCGGTCTGGCAATCGGGCTGCCAGTCTCGGCAGGCGTAACGCGGCTGATTCGGTCACAGCTCTACGAAGTGGCACCAACTGACCCCCTCACCTACATCGGCGTGATCGCGTGCCTGCTGATCATCGGAACAGTAGCGTGCCTCGTTCCGGCCCGCCGGGCGGTGAGAATAGACCCGGTGATTGCGCTCAAGGCCGAGTAGGATGGTGGTCGCGGCACATACAGAGATGGATTCTTAGGGAAGGCACCCACCTCGGCGACTCTGTCCGCAGAGGGCCGGGAGTTCGTCGTGGCGTTTACACAGCAACTCTACAGTCTTGTAGAGGTGCGGTTCTTCGTCTCGAACGAGCCACGCTGGGGTGTGTGTCTGGGCGAGCGGACTCGATACAGGCAGGCTCCCGGGTAGAAGGCGGACTATTGAGGAGCGAACGAGTGTCGCGCTAATCAGCTAGGTGCGACCTGTCTGCACGCTTGTGAACAATGGTGCAAAGTCCATGTTTGCTAATCACGGCACAACGCTCCATATTCGCGCCCGTCGCCCTTAGGATCCACCGAGTCTCCGCAGTTTGTCGCAGGTGTCAACCCGCCGAGCCTCTGGATAGATCTCGTCTCCCCTCCCTCCGGAGGCAGTTCATGTCTCAATGGTTATTGAGAAAGTTCAGTGTGGTATTCCTCTTATTTATGTTCCTCGCGGCGGGCTGCTCGGATTCAGCCACCAGCCCGAACAATGAGAACAACGAAGAGGAGCCAGATCCTCAACCGACTCCTGACAACCCACTCGATGGTTTCGTTACAGTGGCGCCGGGTGTGGCGCTGCACTACCTCGATTTCGGGGGTACCGGTGAAGCACTCCTGCTCTTAACGGGACTTGGCAACAGCGCAAACGTGTTCCGGGATTTCGCCCCACTGTTGACCGATCACTACCGCGTACGTGCGTTAACAAGGCGGGGCTTTGGAAGATCCAGCAAACCGGCAAGCGGCTACGATCGACAAACGCTGGCGGAAGATATTCGGGTCTTTCTCGACAGCATAGGCGTTTCCACTGTGCACCTGATCGGACATTCATTGGCCGGTGATGAGATGAGCCGCTTTGCGGCCGATCACCCGAACCGTGTAGGCAAGCTGGTCTATCTCGACGCAGCTTACGACAGAAGCGTAACACCCGACTCAACTCCGGGGTGGACTCAGCCACCACTTCCAACTGCGGGCGACCGAGCATCGCGTAGCGCGTTCGGAGCATATCTAACGGGCATATTGGGAGTTGAGTTTCCGTCCGAGGAAATAGCTGCAACGACGGTAGTTGCCGCGGACGGGTCAGTCGTAGATTTCGTGACCCCTCAGTGGATCGGAGATTCGCTCGCTGCAGGTGTCGAATCGCCTCCCTATGCAGACGTCATGGCCACCGCACTCGGTATCTACGCGGTGCCACAAACTCCGGCTGATATCGCCCCCTGGCTCACACCGTCGTCCCCTGATTGGTCGGCTGCGGAGACTTACTTGGCGACAGTCGTGGGACCGGCACAAGAAGCCGACCGCATGAAGTTCGACGGCGAAGTCCAAAACAGCTCTCTGCTAGAGTACGATGGTGCCTATCACTACGTGTTTCTCTGGGACGCTGATCAGGTAGCGACTGCGGTTATCGGGTTCTTGGGAGGTAACTGATATGCCATCACGCAGCATTGCGCTTCAACGTCGAAACAGACTTCCTAGCTGCGTTGATCCGCCAGCTCCTTGCAGCCGGGCCCTATATCTCCAGAAAACTCCACTCCTTTGTGAACGGCACGCTAGAGAACCGCACACCGCGTGTCGCCATCACACGGAGGTTGTCGCTGGGATTGATGCCGACGCCGCGGCCGGCATCGTACAGGCCGGGCTCCATACTGAAGGTCATGTTCTCTTGGAGCACGCTGTAGTCGCCCAGCGCAATGAACGGTGACTGATGTCCCACGAAGAACTGTCCCTGCCCGTGCGCGGGGCGATGATAAATA
>JBDGZZ010000317.1:0-4665 GCA_039588335.1 Gemmatimonadota bacterium
GTCATCGCAGTTGAAGCATGCCTCCCCTCTTCAATCCCTCGCTCACGCATCTGCCTCGTAGTGCCCGGGGCGGGAGTCGAACCCGCACGCCATCTGGTGGCCAGGGATTTTAAGAGCGACCCAGGCTCTCGGCAATTCGCACTAACTAGCCGCAGTTCATACGCTTGCACCGATCTGCTCAGATCGGGAAAGACCCACTCGATCCCACACGTTTGCGATCGGCCCCGCGGTTTGCCCCGCGCTGATTCCGGTGCAGCCGACCCGCGAAGGAGGCGCATACTCCCATGACGCTCTGCGGCGATCTCGGTCACAAGAAGCGTGACGGGCAGCCTTGCCGCAAGTCCAAAGGATGGGGGATCCGGGGAGCCACCAGCGGGCCCTGTCGCTATCACGACGGACGGGACCAGGTTACCAGGAAACGCCTTAAAAAAAGGGTGATCGACTACCTCGAGCAGCCGGAGCTCACTCTTCGAGAGATCGCCGCCAAGGTGGGCTATTCGCCAGTGACCATCTGGCGCTGGCGGCAACAGGACCCGGAGTTCGACGAAGCGTGCGCCCGCGCGATGGAGGCTGCCGATAGCGTCCGTGTGCGCATCGTCGAGGACAGCCTCTTTCGGCGGATCATCAGCGACCGGCTCAACCCAGCTGAAACCATATTCTTCCTAAAAAACAGGGCGCCGGATCGGTGGCGGGACAAGGTCGAGCGGGAGGTCACAGGGCCAAGCGGCGTGCCCCGCATGCCGATCGAAGCGATTCGGGCAATGCTGGATGATGATGATGATGATGATTAATTGGCTTCACAAGCCAATGGCATGACTCGTGACCGCCGCTGCCACCGCCACCACACTCCGGCACGATACTGCCGAAGCCGTCCGGTTTCTTCAGTCGTATACGGGCGGCGACCCGATTCAGGTGACCGCCATACCGCCCGATGGGAAGCCAACCACTCGCACCTTTGGCGCTGGCGAATCCAAGCACCTTCATCAGTTCATCGAGGAGCGGCAAGGGACACACAATCTCTACTTCACTGTCAACCCAGTCCGCGAACCAATCAACAAGAAGCCAAGAAAGCGTGACATTGCCGAGGTCCGGTGGATCCATGTGGATATCGACCCTCGGGAGGGCTTCGACAGGAAGGCTGAGCGAGATCGCATTCGGGCACTGCTTGAATCGTTCAGCCCAGCCCCGCATATCGTCATAGACAGCGGCAACGGGTTCCAAGCGTTCTGGCACCTTGGGGTGCCTCTCCCCAACGACGGCGACTACAAACGGCTAGAGGAACTCAACCGTCGCGCTGCAGATCTCCTAGGCGGTGACAATACCCACAACATCGACCGCATCATGCGGATCCCCGGTACCCTCAACGTTCCGACGAAGAGGAAGCGGGAACGAGGGTACGAACCAGTGGTTGCTGCGCTGTTGAGACATGAGAGTGGCCACGTAGATCCCGAAGAGTTCCAGCAACTACCGGATCGTCTCTTCGCATTGCTGCGCACGGATGCGAAGCTGAGGTACCGCTGGCGGGGTAATCCATCGGGCCTCGATGATACGACCCGATCAGGATTCGACATGTCAATCGTCGCAATGCTGAAGGCGAGGGGATTCTCACTAGAACAGTGCGAAGTTATACACCACTATTTCACACACGGGCAAGGCGAAGGCGCTGACGTCGCGCGTATGTACGAGCGTGCCGCGGGATCCAGTCGGTCGAGCGAACAATACGAAGCCACTACAGAGGGGATGATCTGGAACAAACCGATTGGGCAAGGCTTCGCTCCAATTAGACTCTCGAATTTCACCGCCAAGATCGTAACCGAGATCATCGAGGATGACGGCGCTGTGAAACAGCAGGTCTTTGAGATCCGAGCCGGAATCAACGGAAGATCAGCTTGTTTCGCCATTCCCGCGAAGCAATTCCCTAGCATGAACTGGGTAGTAGAGCATTTGGGCGCTCGGGCTGTTGTCGAAGCGGGGTACGGGACAAAGGACCGGCTAAGGTGCGCCGTCCAGACACTCTCGGATAGCGTTGCACACAGACACACATACAAACACACAGGATGGTCCCGACTCGACGGACAGTGGGTGTATCTCCATGGAGGGGGAGCAATCGGTAAAGGCGGGCTCATCGAGGAGGTGGACGTAAGACCGCCGGTACCCTTGAGCGCATTCGTTTTGCCCGCTCCACCGAACCGTGAGGAGCTGATACGTGCGCTCCAAGCCGACTTCGCATTGCTTGACCTCGCCCCGGACCACATCACAGTTCCGTTGCTCGCGGCAGCGTACACCGTGGTGCTGCATCCAACGGACTTTGGAATCCATCTCGCAGGCCCAACCGGGACGTTCAAAACGGAACTCGCGGCACTCGTCCAGCAGCACTTTGGAGCCGAGTTTGACGCGCGCCACTTACCGGCCGCATGGAGTTCCACAGGGAATGCGTTGGAGGCTCTCACCTTCCTGGCCAAGGATGCGGTTCTCGTCATCGACGATTTCGCCCCGGGCAGCAATGTCTACGCCCAACGAAAGCTCGATGGAACCGCCGACCGCGTGTTCAGGTCCCAGGGCAACCGCAGCGGCCGAGCCCGGATGTCCGCCGACACATCGTTGCAGGCGCCGAAATTCCCGCGCGGGATGACCCTATCAACAGGAGAGGATACACCCAGAGGCCAGAGTTTGCGCGCTCGGATTGTGCTGCTGACGCTCTCCCCCGGCACTGTGAATGCGGAGAAGCTCAGTGCGATTCAGGAGACCCCGCAACAGCGTGCCCTCGGAATGGCCGGCTTCCTACAATGGCTTGCACCAAGACTCGACGATCGTCGCGCAGCTCACTCCGCTGCGGTAGCCGAGCATCGAAGCCGAATCCGTGAGGCTCACCTGCGCACTCCGGACATTACAGCCCAACTCTACGTCGGGTGGAGCACCTTCGTGGAGTTTTGCACCGAAGCTGGAGCCCTGGATTCAGACGAGGCAGTAAAGCTCCGAGCCCGTGGCTGGGACGCGCTCGTCAAGTGCGCGCGGCATCAGACTGAGCACATTGCTCAATCGGAGCCTACGCGACGCTTCATCAACCTCATCACCGCCGCCATCGGGTCCGGTGCGGCGCACCTTGCAGACCTCGAAGGCCACGCGCCGACCGAGTATGGTCGATGGGGATGGCGACTTGTGGAGTTGAGAGAATACACCTCTCTGCAACCGCAGGGTGCTCGAATTGGATGGGTAGAAGGAGAAACCGTCTACCTCTTGGCCGACGCGGCCTACGCGGCGGCAAACCGGCTCGCTGGCGAGGATCAGATCGTACTCACAGTTTCGATGCTCAAGAAGCATCTGGCCGACCGTGGCCTTCTGAAGCGGATCGATAAGGAGCGGCGCCAGACACGTTACGAGCCCCGCATCACCGTCGAAGGGGCTCGTACGCGAGTCCTCCACCTGGATGCCGACACCGTACGGCCTAAGGGCGACCCAGATTCAGAGACGATGTGAGACGCGGGCCCTCTCGGCCCTGCCCAGCCCTACTGTTTCGGACTGCCAGGCCGCCAAGATCACGCGTGCCTGCTGGGGTTCTGCGGTGCCCGGCCCTATCGGCCCTACTACGAGCCTACAAGAATGGATTCTCTCCTGGGCTTCGATCGTTCTCGCGGGTCCGTCGCACGCGTCAGAGCCTCTCCCGGCGACCGCTTCCCGTGCTCACGATAGGGCCGATAGGGCCGTTGACCGATAACGTGTTACGCCGCTAGCGGTTCGCCCACCCCTTGGACCGCGAAAGCGCTAGTTCCTCAGGTCCCGCATTAGGGCCGGACCCAGAGAAAGCTGATCACGTGCGTTCAGAACTGCCTACTCCGCCACAGCCACCTACGGCCCCATGACATGCAGAGCGCTCCCCCCCCCTCCTTCGGGACCTGCGTTCGCGCGTCCTGCACCATCCTCGGCCCTCTCTTGCGCACCGACGGAGACGCCCATGGTCCTGTCATCAGTCAGCGTCCTCGGTGCGTCGGTGCGACAGCGTCGTCTGACTCCCCAGCCCCTAAGGGAGTCATAGTCCTTTCGGCGTGGTCCCCTAAGCGCGCTGCCTCCACAAGCTTCTACCGTCCCCTGCCAACATGTCGCGTGGCGCACCGCGTGACTCCATAGGAGAAAGGGTGTGACAGGCACCGTGACAAGCAGGGCATCAGTCGTTGCCCATCAACACTCACTGCTGCTACCGTCCCGACTGTCCCGAATCACCACGCTTCACCCACGCCAGCACCTGCCGAGCGGCTGAAGGCACACACCTGGAGAGCGGAGCGGGCCAGTCCCACGAGCGCTGGTGAGCGTGCGGGCATTGCCTCCGGAGCCAAAGGTCACAGGTTCGAATCCTGTCAGGCGCATGCGTAAGTGAAAGCCCCCGCAGCACTTAACCCACCAGTATCCGTAGGTTAGGCTAAACTCTCTTGGGGTTGGCACAGACTGTGGGGAGTCCCGCGACCGCTAGCTCCCGTACTTCTCTAGCAGCGCCTGAAACCTCGGGTGGTCGCGCAGGGGCTTCCAGGTGGGTTCGATCCTGAGCATTGGAACGGAGGTGGGTGAGGGAACAGCCAACAGAATTTCGAGTTGGTCAATCGCGGCGTCGTACTCGCCGACCATCGTGTAGATACGCGCCAAGTCTTCCAGCCTGTGCGCACCTCGCCAGGC
>JBDGZZ010000318.1:0-9725 GCA_039588335.1 Gemmatimonadota bacterium
CGAAGGGTACGGCGGCCCCGAAGACTTACTCCTGGCGTTTACGAGCGCCACACGTCAGCCGGTAGCGCAAGCGGCTGAGCAAGGCAACATCGAGGAGTTGGGTAACACCCGCAGAGGAAAGGGGTCACACGAGTGAAAGACCAACGTCAGCGTTGGCTGATTTGGCCCGTGCTGCTGACTCTCATCGCGTGTTCCGCAGCTACTCCGGAGGCGCAGCTCCGCGCATACAACAAGCTCCTGGACCGTCTCAATAGAACATGTAAAGAGCCTCGTGCCCAGTTGGCGGACAGAGCGATGGCATACGCGCAGAATTACCAACGGGACTACGGTGTGCCAGTTACCGCATTGGACATCGTGCGTTCAACAGCTGCGGCCATCATGGTGGAGCCAATTTGCCGGCGGGCGAGTTGATTGTCGTCGAGGAATTGTGGGAGAGGTGTGAGACTGATGACCACAGAATCCTCGTGCTTTGTACGGATTACTCCTGATTACCGATTCAGACTGTCGGTTCAGCGACCTCCTTGGACTCCATTTCTGATTTTAGATATGCATTGGGGTCGTGATACAAGGCACCGTTAGGCAGCCACTCCGAGAGCAGTCCCAAATCCTTCCGGATCCAGTTGACATAAAACTGTGGAATTTCACTGCTCTCTCCCATCCAGAATCGACGAATCTCACGGTCATTACTCAGCAACTGACGTAAACGGGTGTAGTATTTGATTCTCCCGAACCCTTCCGAAGACATTCCCCTTAACACATTCATCCACGGTAGCCACTTGGGAGGAGTACTCTTGGCGGCATTGAAGCGTCGATAGATCGCACGCCTTGAAAACGCATAGCTCTGCAAGTCGGCCACGTGCGCATAGAATTCAAGCCAGGAGTAATTCTTTGGCTGCACGTTCATGACGGTGCTGTTGTTCATGAAATGAAACGGGAACGGCAGTACCCGTCCGGCTTTCTGATACTCGAGGTTGAGTGGAGCCGCCTGGCCATACGCTGTTAGCAGGGCACAAGCTGGAAAAGCAGCTGGCACCAGATCGATGAAGCGCTTGGTGAGTTCAAAAGGCTCAGGGCCCTCGTCAATATCGAGGCCTAGAATGAAGTTAGCCTGGACATAGGGAATGTAGCTCAGAACCATGTTGACATGGTCCGAAACACGTCGGACCTTATCCATCCCGGTCTTGCTTCCTGTTTTGGATTTGTTGCCCATGTCGTACCACGACTCGATTCCGGGCAAGATGGCTTTGAAACCGTTTCCTTTGAGCCGTTTCAAATGTGATTCCGTGAGGATGGAGAGACTGCTTTCCGCAAAGAAGTTGACGCTATCCGGTGGCACAGCCTCTTCGATAACACTCAGATAATCATCGAAGCGAATACCGAAATTGGGGTCATGCCAGGCCACAGTGGGTTTCTTGAATTTCGTCAACAGGAATTGCAGGTCTTCTTTTATGACATCGAAACTCAGTTGCTGATACGGCACAACCGAATCGATGCAGAAGCTACAGGTGTAAGGACAACCTAGACTACCGATCATGGGCACGATTTTGACGAAACGTGCTTTGGGAAGCACAAGCTCGATGAATGGCCAACGCTCGCGTACGCCGGGCAACTCTGCGGGATGCTGTTTCGCCGAAATGGGAATACCGGTTGGACGATGCTGTGAACAGTCCTGCAAAACAGTGCGGAGTGCTTCCCGGTCTGTGAAACCGAATACGTAGTCAAAGTACTTGAGCGCGTCCTGGGGATAGCAGCGTGCGTGCGCTCCACCCAGCGCCGTCACCGCGCCCCTTGATCGCATCAAGTTGCTGATTGCGTACGAGAGCTGTGCTGCCTGTGTAACCGCCCCGACAAAGACTAAATCAGCACTGGCAGGTAGCTCCTCGATCAAGTTCTCCGGGCCTGTATAACAAATAAAATCGACTTCATGGCCTTCTTGTTCGCACCAAAGCGCAACCACTTGCGGCATGATGTTGGCTTGATTGGCGTTCATCATGCGTCCGAACAACCATCGAGTTGCTGCTTTGACGGCCAGATCGATTACTACTATATGTAGTTTTCGCATCACCCCTAACTCTATGAAACGGGTTATGAATCTGAATCAACCTAACCCAGTATGTTGGGATAGGGAGGGATTCGTCGCGGCGTGAGCGAGCGGCAACGCGAGTGAACTGAGCGCATCGAGCGCGGCCTGCCGGCGGCGGGAACGAACGGGACGGCAGCGCGTGAACGAAGGCCGACCGGTCTTTAGCCGAAGATCTTGGCAACACGCTCGGAGACGAGAAAGTACCAGGTCCACACGACTGCCCATGCGAGTGCGACGGATACGATTGCGGCCATCGTCAGGCCTTCCGACCTCGAGATCAAACCGGCTCCAACCCAAAGCACCGCGATGTTCCATGTTGGCGCAGACGGAACCTTCAAGACCAACAGAACCAGCGGCACAACGAGTACGAGGAAGATCCCAATGAACAGCCCCATGGGATAATCAAAGAACCAGCCGGACAATCCCATGGAGTAAACGACCAGCAGCGGCACCGAACCAATGAGATATACCAGCAACCAACCATTGATGGTTTCCATGGCATCCCTCGATCTATGACGAATGGTCACCGTAACGCCTTGGCAGCATCCTCTATCGCAATCTGTAGAACTGTAGCCCGTTTTCATCAGGGTCACGGACGTGGACCTCTCGGGTCCCCCACGGCGTGTCCCCCGGCGATGCCCAAGGACTAGAACTCGACCCAGTTTGACAATACCCTGATATCAATTATGAATGAGGTGAATCGGTGGCTTGACGTGATTGTCTCTCTATCCGATGAGTTGGCGATTGATCCTCGGTTAACGTCTGCAGGTAATGACTATGAAATTCGCTGCTGCAAGATCTACTCCTTCTATGATTCTGCTTCTCTTGGGCCTGCCACCGATACCACTTGACGCCACTCACGGTCAACAAGAGCGCCAGAAAGTCATCATAGATACAGACATGGGGCAGATGAATGACGATGCGGTCGTTCTCTTCATGCTTGCCAACTCGGATAACGTCGACATTTTGGGCCTGACAATCGTTGCCGGAAACACTTGGGTGGAGGAAGGCACCGCCTATGGTTTGCGCCAGTTGGAGGTAATCGACAGAAGCGACATTCCCGTCCTGATGGGCGCCAATGAGCCGCTCATGGGAAGTCGGCAGTCATCGCTGAGCACAGAAGAGGCCTTATATGGCAGCGTTGAGTACATGGGTGCTTACTCCCGTTCCAAACCGAACTCCTATCTGGAAATCAGTCGTGAGCCATACGGAGGATATCCTCAGGTTGAACCTTCATCTGAAAACGCCATCGATTTCATTGTTCGCCAGGTGTTGGAGAACCCGAATGAGGTAACACTGTTCGTTATTGGCCCCACCACGAACATCGCTCTGGCAATAAAGAAGAATCCGGAAATTGTACCGCTCATCAAGAGCGTTTATTACATGGGCGGGGCCATCGACATTCCCGGCAACACTTCGCCGGCAGCCGAGTTCAATTGGTGGTTTGACCCGGAATCCGCCAAGATCTGCGTGCGTACTCCATTCAGAGAACAGATCGTGGTTCCAAATGACATTGCTGAACGGGTCTATTTCACAAAGGCACAGCATGACCGCATCATGGACGCTCCAGAGACTCCGCTAACCCGCATGTACAAGGAGCTGAGGGGGCCCAGCTGGATTTCCAATCCGGATCAACGGTCCTACGTCTGGGACGCCATAACGGCCGCGGTTTTCCTCAGGCCGGAGTTAGTAACCAGAATGGAGGAGCGTTTTATCGATATCGACACCAACATGGGTCCCAACTACGGAAGATCCGTCGGGTATCACGAATCGCGCAGACGCTCTTTCGCCCAGCCTGAGAACTTTCCAGCAGGAACGCAGAAAGTTGAGATTGTTTTTGATATTGATCGTGAAGCGTTCTGGAATCTCTACGTCGACCTGCTGACAAAACAATGATGTAGTTGGAGAGTAACGGCTCGAGCTGCCGTTCCTCTACGCGCCGCCCAACTCGTAATGAACTGATGTCCACGGACCCGAGCCTAGAGTCGGTGGCCGCAAGCCCGTTGTCCGCGGACAAAGGCGCGTGTTTCACCGCGTCACCCTCCCCACCACGATCCCCACGCCCACGGCACCCACGAAGCGGCGGCGTTGGCCGCGTGGAGCCGGGTGACCGAGTCCTGCAGGGACACGACCACCGACCGCAGCGAGTCCACGGCGAGGAGCCGATCCTTCTGCTCCCGCCACGACTCCGCGTTGGCGTGGTCGATCACGAACGTCTCGGCGAACCAGGCGGGGACGAGCAGATACTCGAGCCCCAGCGTGTCGCCGTCCTCGAACGGCAGGGTGGTGAGACCCCACCCTGCGGGGCCCAGCTCGGGGAACGCTGCGCGAAGCCTCGTCTGCAGCGCACCAGTCGTCCGGATCTCGCGCACGGTGAGCTGTGCTTCGGCGCGGCTCTGCTCGAGTTGGGCCACCGACTCACGCAGCTCCGCGGCCTGGGTCTCCACCGCCGGCCGCCATACGCCCGGACGAGCAACAGAGCCGGATTAGAATGACCAGCTATCCTGAGGATCTAGTGTTCGTTTCGCGGCGTTGACTCGTCGAGTACCGAGTGAGATGCCTACGAGTCTAGTAAACGCCTGGGTTGGCGTGAAGCAGAAACCCCGGCGCCGCGTGACGCTCGGGGCTTCAACGGCGGTGGAATGCCGCAACCTGCCGTAGATCAACCCCTCACATGCCGTACTTTGCCGCACCAAACCGACAGACTCGCTCTACGTGTCGGTGTACACCCGTGACCCCTCCACACGTCACCCGTTGTCAGGTCGCCCGCCAAATGCCTCAACATGGAAGTGTAAGGAATCGAGCCCTTGGAACACTCACTAGAGAAGGAGGAATCAGAAAGGTCACTAGTCCCGATCAACAACTACTTACACCAGCAGGAGGCAGATAATGCTTGCATCGAGAATTCGGGTCGCGGTCATCGCCACGTTCAGTACAGTGGTGATTGGAGCGACGCCAATGAACGCACAGACGCGCACCGACGGTCAACTCGAAACCTCTGTTGGAAGGTTAGAGTCGGAAAAGACCGTTCTCTACGTGGACAACAGAAATCGCTCCGCGCACGTGTACGCGGTGACCATGGCTGGGCAGCGCAGATTGCTCGGGACAGTAAACGCCGCCAGCACGAGGGAATTCGAGATCCCGCCGTCACTCTTCCAGAACGGCGAAGAGTTACAAATCAAGGTCTATCCCTTGCGCAGGGAAGGTCGGTTCAATGAAATCAGACCGGAGGGAAGTGGGATCAAGACTCCCCCCATTGCTATCACGGCTGGCGACAGGATCGAGTTGATTGTGGGAAGCAGCCTCAGCCAATCGACCGTCTCTGTGGTTCAGGATTAGGACACCAGGAATGCGGTCCGGTCCTCGCGCCGCACGGGCAGTTCGAAGAACATGGTGCCCTCTCTTGTCTACCCGGCAACGAGAGGGCGCGCTCCCCGGGTCCATCAAGGACCGCCACCATGCCCGGGGCGGGATTCGACGCGGAGCGCGTACCCTGAGGGCGATGGCAACATCGTCCGAAGGTGACGCGCCGCGGATCAAGCATCGCGGAAGCGATGCGGATCAACCCGCACGGGGTTGGCCCCAAGGGATTCTAAG
This sequence comes from Gemmatimonadota bacterium, assembly GCA_039588335.1. Lineage (GTDB taxonomy): Bacteria > Gemmatimonadota > Gemmatimonadetes > Gemmatimonadales > GWC2-71-9. The sequence continues at coordinate 5,681 of JBDGZZ010000318.1, forward strand.
GATCACGAACGGCCCGGACCATTCGTAGCTATCCGTTCCCATTCGTGTGTAACGTCAACTTTGATTAGCGATTAGACGCCTGTTTCCTCTGCACACTTATTCGCCTTTTCACGAGTAGTACCGCTCAGACCGCTACAGAAACCGCTACAGAAACCGCTACAGTCCTATACGCTGTCAACGTAGTCTGAACAACTCAGCCGCTAGTCTCAATCGCGGTGTTTGTGAAAAAAGGCGCAATGTTCATGCTTGCTGACGACAGTACGTCGCCCCATATTCGCGCCCGTCGCCCTCAGAGTCGCCGTCAGAGCAATATGCCGCAGTAAGTCGCCTGCCAGACGACGAGACTGAGCCATCCGAAACACTGTTTTCTTTCCAAGGGAGGCTGACATGCGTCGAACTCTCGGCATCGTCGGTGTCGTCGCTACGCTGCTATTGGTCGCCGGTGCGTGGCGCACCAACATGCCCAACCGCAACCCCGCTCTCCAAGGAGCGTGGACAGTCACGAGTTGGGAAGTTGAGGGAGAATCTGTGACCGCTCCTCAACCCGGACTCATATTGTTCACCGAGACGCATTACACGATGATGTACGTGAACGGTGCACAACCGCGGCCGTGGTACGATGGCGGCATACACCACGTTCACGGCCAACTCCGGGCGGTACGAAGTGAACGGGAACGAACTCACCACGAGGGCATACGTGGCGAAGTCCCCGAACTACATGGCTGACTGGCCGGAAAACGCCGAGACCTACACGTTCCGACTGGAAGGAGAGACCCTGCACCTGCAATGGCCAAGCGATTGGGGGGAAAAGCGAAGCGGGACCTTCACCAAAGTCGAGGGCCAACCAGTGCCGTGGTGATCAGCGGTACGCTCACCACCCCAAGCCCCGGGCGTCTCGCGGCGCTCGGGGCTTCTCAAATGTCCCATCTACGTAGGTCGGTGTCCCCAATAGCGAACTGGCGGCCCCGTGTATCTCTCCATATTGTTCGACACGCCTGGTCACTCTCTTGCCCACTCACCTCTGAGAGTTTAGGAGGAGATATCGTGCCGGTCGAAGTACTGACAATCAGCATCATTATGGCCGCCGTAGCGGGCAGCTCGGCTGTCTGGGCGCTGGTCCATTTCAAGCTCAAGAGTAAAGAGTTGGAGACGCAAGGCAGAAGCACCGAGTTGGGGCTGATCGTCGATGCGCTGCGTGACGATCTCAACGACACACGAGGACGGTTGGCCGAGATGGAGGAACGCCTCGACTTCACAGAGCGTGTGCTCGCCGCCGGGCGTGAGTCGCAAGAGGACAGAAGTGGGTGACCGTCTGCCCAGTTGAAGTAGCAGCTATTTGGGCCGGGCTCTACGTGGTTCCACCTCGTCCCCTCTAACGAGTCCTTCAGCCCCGACCGTCTCGCGGCGTTCGGGGCTTCTCTCTCAATGCATCGAACGTCCCATGAGGACGGGGCGCGGGGCGGCTAGCTATCCACTCTGACACGACTCTACGTAGTCGACCACCTGACGAGCGCGCGCCTCATCAAGCACGTTCCGTCCACCATGGATCTTGAAGCACGGTAGACCGATCCACCCTTCGTCGAGGTACAACTCCAGCGCGGGCCGATATTCGGAGTGGGAATAAGGAACCTGCTCGAAGCCAAGAAAACCGGCTGTTTGTGACCACACCGGCCTGACCGTTTCACTCCACTTGCCTTCGAGGCCGACATCGATCCGGATTACACGCTCAACGGGCACAAGCCGAAGCCAGCGGGGCAATGACATCGGGAGTTCGTTGGCTTCGTTCGTGGTCATAGAAGCTAACCTCCAACAAGCAGCTTACCTGCGCTGGCAATACGAGACGGACTCTGGCGATCCTCGACGAGGCAAATCGCCGCGCACTATCTGCCAAAGTTGCAGGACAGGATAGCTTGGAGGCAACGTCCGGATGGCTCTGAGCCGTGGGGGTGGTCGGTCTGTTGATACGCCCCGATCTTCAGTTCGTCTCCGGTTTTCCGAACAGCACCTCTGCATACGCTGTTAACGCAGTCTCAACGACTCAGCCGCCAGTCTCAACGGCGGTGTGGCGCGACATGAATCGCATATCTGGATGTGGTTATCTGTTTGTTGCGTTTCAGCCACTCTAGCAGTGACTGGTACCGTACTACACGTTTGCCGTGCCCTCAAGAGCCACCACAACAAACCCCTCCGACGGCTCATGCCGTGTGACATTCAATTGACGCTCGTTTGACGCCACGCGGCCAATCTTGACCATCAACCGTATTGCCGGTGGCCTTGGTGGCCCCGCCGCCTGAGTAGACGCCGCAGTAAGACGCCCGCCCGACGACGCGACTGGAAGGCCATCGACTCCAAAGTTAGTGCACGTTCGGAGGTCACCATGAGGATCTGTAACCTGGCCATTATCTGCATTGCTCTAGCTGGCACAGCCTGTAGTGACGTGCCAAATGGACCCACGGAAGTCGCCTCTTCCGATCTTCACCGAGCATCTCGCTGGAAAGCACGGTGTGCGAGGAATCCGGACTTCGTTGTGAGTGACGAAGTTTCGTTGCGAGCGGCATTGGAAGCGGCAAGCGCCAATCAGACCATTGCGGTTGACGGCATGATAGAGGTTCACGGTTCGGAAGAGGTGATGGTAGCGACTAGTGGTTTGACACTCACCTGCGCTACACCAGGTTCCGGATTGCGGCTGTTCGGATTCGGAGCCGGAATACGACTCCTAATCTCCCAGGCAAACGGAGTAAGCATCGAGCGACTGGTGTTAGAAAACACGGAAGGCGCGGGGCACACGCTGACAGTGGCGGAGTCGGAGGACGTCAGGATCTCTGACAACCGTATCACGTGCGGTGCAACCTGTATATGGTTGTTTGCCACCACTAGAGCCACGGCTATCAGGAACCACTGTGTCTCCGGCGACAAACTGAGTGTTGCCGGCATTTACGTGCAGCAGTCGGACTCGGCCCGTGTGACGGCCAATACAGTCGTGACAACGATTGAGTCACCAATGGGGACCAGTCAGCATTTTGGTGGCATAGTGGTATCCGGCCATTCTGGTGTCTTGGTTTCTAACAACCGTGTGAGTGGTCCATGGTACAACGGGATATCCGTGAGATTTACGGAAGGCAGTACGATAGAGAGAAACCAAGTGGATGGCGCTATGGTGAACGGTATTCGCGCGGTGGGTGATACTAGGGGACAGTTGTCCTCAACCACATTCCGCTCCAACCGGGTCAACACTGACGGAACTGGAATGTTCGTAGACGCGGCCTGCTACAATCGGTTTGTCGGTAATCGAATCGGGCGAGGGGCAGTGAATGGGGTGGTGTTCGGAGAATCCACTGGTGCCAACGTCTACCTGGGCAACCGTCAGATCGTGGCGGACAACGGAGCTTTTGACTGTGACGGTGATGGCGAAGTCGATCCCAATATCATTGGCCGAGTTCGAGGGAGGCGGTGATACGTCCGGTGGCCTCACGGCCCCGTCGCCAGACAGACGCCGTTGTAAGATGCCGTAGTAGACGCCGCATTGTGACGCCGCAATAGACACCGCAGTAAGACGCCAGCCGACGACGAGACCACTCGATGGCCGTTTGTCAGGAGGACTCAGGAATGAACCGGCGTGTACCGTTGCTCATTATCGGCTCGCTTGTTCTCTCGCTGGGCTGCGGAGGTAACGACGACTCTAGCGGTCCAGCCGTGCCGCTGGTCCTCGAGCCCAGCGAGTTCTGCATTGACCATCCCGACACAGCCATCGCGACGTTCGAGGATGCCAACCTGGAGGCGGCGATTAGGACTGCACTCTCGGTCGGCGCGCAGGAGGATCTCACCTGCGGCCTGATATCTGGGCTGACGGGGTTAGATGCCGGGTCCCTCGGGATCACGAGCCTGATGGGGGTCCAGAATCTCACGAGCCTGACGTTTCTCAGCCTCGGCGTCAACTCGATCACCGACATCGACCCGTTGACCAGGCTCACGGGCTTGACGCGCCTCTTCCTCTACAACAACCGGATCAGCGACATCAGCGCGTTGAGCGGGCTCACGAGCCTGA
>JBDGZZ010000318.1:9743-14403 GCA_039588335.1 Gemmatimonadota bacterium
TCACGAGCCTGACAGACCTCGGTTTCAGCAGCAACTCGATCAGCGACATCGACCCGTTGACCGGGCTCACGAACCTGACATACCTCACCCTGGACAGCAACTCGATCAGCGACATCGGCCCGTTGAGCGGGCTCACGAGCCTGATACACCTCAACGTCAGCCACAACTCGATCAGCAACACGGGCCCGCTGAGCGGGCTCACGAACCTGACATACCTTGTCCTCTACAATAACTCCATCAGCGACATCGGCGGGCTGAGCGGACTCACTGGCCTGAGAGTCCTCTACCTCCGCAACAACTCTATCAGCGACATCGGCCCGCTGAGTGGGCTCACGAGCTTGACGGAACTCGACCTCAGCAACAACCCAAACCTCACCGACATCCAGCCTTTGCTCGACAACACAGGGCTCGGAGCGGGCGACACGGTCAGACTCCTGTCCACAAGCGTGAATTGCACGGACGTGGCTGCGCTGCAAGCCAAAGGCGTGTCTGTAGAGTCCGACTGTCCCTGAACAAAGCCGCGCCGTTGGTCCGGGCATCAGACCCTGGGCCGGTCAGCCGGTTCCAGCCGCTCCCTTGCGCCCGTCGGCTCGTTCTCTCCCCAGGTTTCTGAAACTTCCTCAATTCAGCCGCCGTAATACATATATAGACCAATAGTCTATAGTCTCATAGTCTTGAATATGAAGGTGAATGAGGATGCCACGGACAGCACCGAATCCTGAGCCCCAGGCGTTTCTGCCGCTCAAACCTGACCTGTTTCACATCCTACTCGCTTTGAGCCAGCAGGAGCTACACGGGTATGGGATCATGAAGGCGGTCGAAGAGAGCACCGGCAGTCAGATCGTACTGGACCCGAGCCCGTTGTACCGACGCTTGAAGCGGCTGCTGGAATTGGGGATCGTGGCGGAGAGTGGCCGGCGCCCAGCGGCGGACCTGGATGATGAGCGAAGACGCTATTACCGGCTCACCAATCTCGGACGACGGGTCCTAGCTGCAGATGCCGCCCGGTTGGTAGCTCTATCCAATACTAGTGCCGTGCAGGCACTAGCCGCCAAGGCAAAGTGAGAGTGCAGATGGAAACCACCGAACTGGGGTTGCTACGCCGCGCTCTCCGGGTGCTGCTGCGGGCGTATCCCGACAACTTTCGCGACAAGTACGGTGAGGACCTGGAGAATACCTACGTCGATCGCCTCACAGCGTTTCGCAGGAACGGACGTCGATTCGCACTGACGCGGGTACTCGGTGTTGCCCTATGGCATTCCTTGCGGGATGGCGTTGCAGAGCGCATCACGGGCCGGAGGCGAAAGGGAAGACTACCGATGGAAGGCCTAACGACAGATATACACATGGCACTGCGGGGCCTGAGAAGGGATCCAGGGTTCACCTTAGTGGCCGTGCTCATTCTCGCGTTGGGTGTCGGGGCGAATGTTACAGCATTCACAGCGCTCAAGACGGCAGCGTTCGCTCGACCGCCATTCCCCGATGCGGATCGCCTGGTGAGCGTGGATCTGACACGACAAGGAGAACAAGGAGAACGATACTCGCGGTGGGCTTACCCATACCTGGATATGCTCAACGATTGGGCCGACCGCCTCATCGAGCCAATTGCCGCCTACCGGACGCGGCAAGTCACCCTCACCGAGTTGGGACCGGCCTCCCGGGTGCCGATCGAGATGGTGTCGGCTGATTATTTCAGCGTAGTCAGGCTGCCGTTGACATTGGGGCGCGACTTTGATGCCGCCGAGGGAGAATCTGGTTCGAGACAGCGTGTGGTCATCGTATCACACTCCTTCTGGCGCACCCGCCTGGGAGGCGATCAGGCTGCCCTGGGTCGGGAGATCCGTTTGAACGATGCGGCGTTCCGCGTGATCGGCGTTGCCGCACGCGGCTTCTCCGGTTTGGCCGGCGGCGCTGACATGTGGCTACCCCATGGCGCCTACGACGTTGTCCAACCTGGCGTACTGCAACAGGCGGGCAACCACGTCGCCTGGGTTATCGGAAGACTGCGCGCCGGTGCAACTCTGCCCGCGGCGGCGGCGCAGATGCAGGTGATCGGAGAGGCAGTAGCCGAAGCTTGGCCGCGGCCTGACACATACGGTGCAGGTGTTCGCTCCATCACCGAAATGTGGACTAACCCCGCCGCCCGTACGGCATCGACGCTCCTGTCTCTGGCCGCCGGACTGGTGCTGTTCGTCGCGTGCGCCAACCTGTCCGGTCTCATGCTGACACGAGCGCGCAGGAAAATCCGCGAGGGTGCCGTACGTCGTGCGCTCGGGGCATCCCGTTGGCGTCTCATCAGGTCGTCTCTCATTGAGAGCCTGACAGTCGCTACGCTCGGCGGTTTGGCTGGCGTCACGGTATCGGTTTGGGGAACACGGTTGTTGATTCTGGCTTGGCCGTCTGAGTTCCTGCATGGCACCGACACCGGTCTGCAAGTAGTCAATCCAAATGCTATAAGTCTCGACTTTGGTGTGATGGCGTTCGCAATACTCCTATCGATCATCGCTGCATTACTTATCGGGTTGGCGCCCGCCCTTCGAGCTTCGTCGGAGCAGATCACAGGTCACCTGAAGGACGGGGCCGGCGTTAGCGGGCGGCGCAGCAGCCTCGCGGGTATCGATGCACAAACGGTACTAGTGGGCGCGCAGGTTTCTCTCGCACTCACGCTCGTCGTGGGTGTAGGGCTCTTGGGAAGCAGTGTGAAGCGGCTGGTCGGCGTCGAGGAAGGCTTCCGCACCGAACGACTCATCACCTTCGACTACACTCGTCCCCAAGCTGTGCCGCGACTCGATGCGTCGGACGAGAACGTGTGGCGCGATCACATTACTATGTCCGCTCAATTTGACGACCGCCTCAAACAGCGGATTACGGCGCTGCCGGGCATAGAGGGTATGGCGGTCTCAGCCAGCCCGATGATGGGCGGATTTCAGGCAGTTCTCGGAGTGACGGGCATAGAAGGTCAGCCGGACTTGGAGATCAACAGGAGTATCGGAGTCGTCCCAGTTGACGAGGAGTGCTTCGAGACACTTGGCATCCCCATCCTGAGTGGCCGCGGGTTCAACACGTCAGATGGACTGCAGAGCCAACCGGTCGTCGTGCTTAACGAAACCGCCGTCTCAATCTTCTTCCGAGACCAAGACCCTATTGGGCAGCGCATCGGTATCGAGTTCACCCTGCCCGGACGACGGATGGCGGAAGTCGTTGGAGTCGTGGGCGACCTGTTGCACACCGGCCCGGATCAGGAACGGTGGCCCGTGGCGTATTTCTCAACCAGAGAACGCAGGTTCGGCAGCCACGCGATGGTACGAACCTCGGGCGATCCCACGGCAGCCATTCGGATGATTCAGAACGAGATACATGACATGGATGCAACGGTCGCCATGAGCGACATCGCTACCATGGATCAACTCATCAGACGCTCAGTCGGCGACCGTACCATGATACTCGCAATGCTCAGCGTATTCGCCAGCATCACTGTGCTATTGGTAGCAGTGGGAACCTGGGGGGTTGTCGCATATTCCGTCGCCAATCGGACACGGGAGCTGGTGCTGAGAATGGCACTAGGCGCCGAGCGATTCAATGTGGTTCGTCTCGTAATCGGAAAGACAACGGCGATCGCACTACTCGGAGTCATGTTGGGGCTCGGCGGTGCCTTCGCGGGCACACGCATCCTCAGCGCATTCCTGTGGGATACCAACGCACATGACCCGATGACATTCCTTGCAGCAGGCACATTCCTTTTCGCGGTTGTGTCAGTGGCCAGTTATCTCCCGGCTAGACGGGCAACTCGCGTGGATCCAGCACAGGTTCTGAGGGCTGTCGAATGAGACGGTAGAGAACAATCCGGACAGTACGAAGAACCTTCTCAACCGAGGCTACCGAAGAGCCGGGACGATGTATTGCTCCATGATGTTTTCCGGCCGCGTCACAGGCGGGATCCAATAGCTTCCACCCGTCAAGACGACGACGGCGTTCAAGTCGGGGAACACATAGATTTGCTGACCGCCGAGGCCTGCCCCTGAAAACGTGCGGACCGATTGCCTGTGGAATCCGACCAACCACCAGGCATACCCGTAGCCGTAGTTCCAAATCTCATCCATCGCAACGTGAACACTGCTAGACCGATGAGCGTAGCAGTCCAGTTGGTCTGAGAGCGTAGACCATACACTTCCAGACAATCTCACGAGAAAGCCCCTCCCGGGGCTCTGTCGTCAGCTGGTCCAAACGAGGCAAAAACGAGGTAAAACTTCGCCTTACCTAAACCCGCCCTCTCCCGTAAGTCGTTGCGGTGCTTAGTGCCCGGGGCGGGATTCGACGCGAAGCGCGTACCCTGAGGGCGATTGTAAGATCGTCCGAAGGTGACGCGCCGCGGATCAAGCATCGCGGAAGCGATGCGGATCAACCCGCACGGGGTTACCCCCAAGGGATTTTAAGAATCACGAACGGCCCGGACCATTCGTAGCTATCCGTTCCCATTCGTGTGTAACGTCAACTTTCATTAGCGATTAGACGCCTGTTTCCTCTGCACACTTATTCGCCTTTTCACGAGTAGTACCGCTCAGACCGCTACAGAAACCGCTACAGTCCTGCCGAGTCGAGGCGGCGGCACACGATTGTGCGGTGAAAGTGGTTTCGGAGGGGGTAGATGAGTAGGTGCGAG
>JBDGZZ010000319.1:0-4647 GCA_039588335.1 Gemmatimonadota bacterium
TGCTGCACGACCTGATCGCCGGGCCCGGCGCCGCGATTCCCAGCGCATGCGGCGACGGTAAGCACGAAAAGAGATGCAACGATCGCACGGATTTCAGTATGCATAACTCCCCCTCGCTATGATCCTCGTCGCCGGAGACGATGGCTTGCCGAAGACTGTAAGTGGATAATCTCCGTCACCTAGAAGATAATTATCGTAGATGCCATTCAGGCTCGAACAACGCATCGCACGGGTGGAAGCGAAGCTCGAACAACGGACATCCCAGCTGGAGTCCAAGCTCATTGCCGTACAGTCCTCGTCCTACATCGTCCTGCATCGTCCTACGGGCAGCGACGGTAAGGGACAGTAAGAGTCCGCCCCGCCTCCCATCCGCGTTCATCCGCCCTCTTCCGCGCACAGAGCGCGCCAATCCCCAACCCCTTCGGCCTCACGCCGGGCGCGTTGGGTCCGAGTCACCACGTTTTTCGGAAACGGTGACCGAGTCCTCGCGGCTAGCCGCCGCTACTCCGCCCTCAACGATTCCATCGGATCCACCGACGACGCCCGCCGCGCCGGGATGTAGCTGGCCAGCAAGGCAACCCCCACCATCACGCTCGACATTGCGATCAAGGTCATCGCGTCCAATGCTCCCACGCCAAAAAGCAAGGAGTCCAGCACGCGGGTGGATGCCAGGGCGGCTACGAGCCCAACGAAGACTCCAGCCAGCGTAACACGTGTGGTGGAAACGTTACCTCCGGAGATCAATCCAGATCTTGCCAAAGTCTGCTGGATCTATGCGTATAGTATCCGGAAGGTCGCCCATACCTATGGAGTCATTTGGCGCCGATTCCGCCGGCCAGGACACGGGTGGATACAGCCTCTGCAGCTCCTCCCGAGGCAGCGCGAAGAGCTCTTCTGCCCTCGGGTCACCCCTGGCAATCATGAGACCAGCGCCTATACGGACACTTGGTGTCTCTACAAAGCGCCCCGACCCGGTGTTCACCCCTAGCCAATCAAACGAGACCACCAGTTCTGATTGCGCCAAGTTACCCATCGAGGCAGTATTCGCCGCCCAACCGTTTTCGGCCAGGTATGCAGCCAGAGTCTCGTGGATGACGGCCGGTGACTCTTCGTGCAGACCCCACAGTTCGAAGGCGTAAGGTTTGTCGAGTGACTGCGTCAATGTGTCTGACTTTACGTATTCCGCAGAGCCCAACTGAGCAGACCAATGGAGGACACGTACACCTGCATCCGTGTTGAACACGAGGTTCCCGCCGCCGGCGTTAACAGCGAAATACAGATTGACGCCGTCGTGCTTTATCCTGAATTGGTCAATTGTATCTGCTCGCACGATTTCCGCATCGTCCCATTCCCCAGAGTCAAACACGCCGTCAATTACTGGCGTACTTCCTAATCTGGCAATTGGCCCTGAAGGCTCAACTTCCTGTGTAGCAGAGTACCCGGAAAAACAAACGAGAAACAAATACACTACTGGAAAATTTCTTATCACATGAAACTCCGTTCATTAGTTCGTTTCATTCACTGCAATCAATCGCGAATAATGGTGCGTCTGTCCAAGACCGTATTGCAGCCAAGGCAGAAATTGGCAAGCATAGTTGCCGCTATTGTTAAGTGCATTTTCCTTACGGTGTTCACGCCGGCTGAGTTTTGCTCATTGGTGCAATTTTCACCCGCCGCTGGCAGCTTGGCAGAACAAGGGAGCGGTGCGGCTGCCACAGCCAGGAACCTCGCGTGCCTCCCTGTGTACGTGCGAAGATGCAATCTTCTAGACACCGACTGGGCACCTTCCACGACTCGGCATTTGCGGCTCTCCGTTCCATTGTCCTGTGCGGCATCGCGATTTCCCCCCTGGGTGCGCAGACGGTAATCGACCGACGGCCCATAGCCGCCGATCCACCGTTCGACATCGTGGAGGCATTCCTGGCCATCGACCCTGCGGACGGGTCGCGTCTGTTGGCGGCGGCAATGGCTGGTTCGACGGATTCGTCGCTGGTCTTCCTATCCGGGGACGGAGGCGACACATGGCGGCCCACGGGTCCGGTACCGGGTGCCGCGTTTTCCGGGGGCGACCCCATGCTGGCCTTCGGCAGTGCCGGAACCGCCTTCTTTACCACCATCACGCCCCGCTTCACGATATGGCGCTCCGAAGACGGAGGCGTCACCTGGGCGGATTCGACCGAGGTTCCCGGCAGGGCCTTCGACCGCCAGTGGGTTGCTCCCTTCGTTGGAGGCGCCTACCCACGTCTTGTCGTGGCCGCCGGCAAGACGCCCCGTTCGGACGACGTACGCCTCGACGACATCGCTGTAACCGTTTCGCGGGACGGTGGGGCGTCGTTCCCGGCGCCGACGCTGATTCGGCCGGACAGCGGCTACCTGCACGTCGTGACCGACGCCCTGGTCACACGCTCAGGCCGCATTCTCCTTCCCTACCTTGTTCACCACGCTTCGGTACCGGGCACACAGGCTCTCTTGCGCGGGCGAATGTGGCTCCTGGCTTCCGATGACGGCGGCGAGACCTGGGACACGCCGCGGAACATCGGCATGACTTACTCCTACAGCAACGGCAACTGGCCCCTCGCGGCGCGTGGGCTGGGCGTGGGTGGTATCGCCGTTGATGAGTCCGGCGGGAGCCGGGACGGATGGCTGTACGCATCGTGGTCCCAGGTGATGGACGAGCGGGTGCAGGTGGTCGTGGCGGCTTCCGGGGATCACGGCGAGCAATGGTCGGATCCCGTGCGGGTCAACGACGGCGGCTTCCGCTCGAACATGAGCACCCCGGCGGTGGCGGTGAACGAAGAAGGTGTTGTGGCGGTGGCATGGTACGACCGAAGGAACGACCCGGCTGATTTGTGTTACCAACCGTTCCTGGCAACCTCACGAGACGGCGGCCGGACGTTCGGCCCGAGCGTCATGGTGGATGAAGCTACAGGCTGCTTTGCCAATGACTCTCGCTGGATCAACGGCGGCGACACAATGGGCCTGGTGGCTCAGCCTGGCGGTTCCTTCCGCCTGGCTTGGATCAACGGCCGCCGCGGATCGCTCCAGCTTCATACGGCGGTGATCCAGCCGTAGGCGTTGTAGACTCGAGCCTTCAGGCTTGATGCGCGCGTATTGGGGCGAGCCCAATTTTGGAGCTATGTTCGTGGCGAAAAGTGGAGGAGGCGGGCAAAATGCGCGGAATCAACGTTGGCAGGATGCTTCTCGCCGGGCTGGCCGCCGGTATTTGTTACAACATCGTCAACTGGCTCGGTCATGGCCTGATCCTGAGGGCTGCCTCGAGCGAATCGATGGCTGAACTGAATATCGCCCCGAGCCTCGGAACTGTTGCGCAGCTCTGGGCGATCTGGACTGTCTATGGTCTCGCGGTGGCCTGGTTGTACGCCGTCATGCGCCCGCGGTTCGGCACGCTACAGTTGACGGCTGTCTTGGCGGCGGTGACGGTCTGGCTGGCTGGTATTGTTGTCCCCGCGCTGCCGAACGCAGTGCTGGGCTTCGCGTCGCTGGGGATGGTATTCGCCGACCTGCTAGTAGGGCTGGTTGATCTGATGGTCGCCGGCTTTGTCGCCGGACTCGTCTACCGGGAGCCCGCGTTCGAGAACGTCGCCGACTCACTCTGAACACGCATCGGATCTTAGACGGTGGCATTTAGCCGCGGATGATCGATTTTGAACCCGCGATGCCCCTGATGCGACGCCGGAGCGCTAGCGACGGCCTTCCTACGTGGTTGGCCAGCCGACGCCCGAGCATACGCGAGGGCGAGGAAGGAGGACATCGCGATGGCGAAGCCTGAGCGATGATCATCCAACCCCATTCCGATCACAGAATAGGTGAGATACAACAAAATGTAGTACCGACGCGGTGTTTCGGGTGTCCTCGTTGTATCTGAAGTACATCAGTGTAGCAGGATGTAGCATGTTCTTGCCCCACTTTTTACCCCACCCCGAACTGGTTAATCAAGTTCGCTAGTGTTCTCGGTACGCCAGCTCACCGCCTTTGATCACAGCGATCACGCTGTCCATGGCCGCGAGATCGGTCAACGGATCTCCATCCACGATGATGATGTCGGCGAGCTTTCCGGGTTCCAGGGTGCCGAGGCTGCCGCCCAGCCCGCAGGCAGCAGCCGCGTGCCGAGTGCTGGCCTCCAGGACTTCCATCGGTGTCAGCCCGGCCGCCCGCAACAACTGCATTTCCACCAGAGGCATTCCCGGCGCGACCCGTGGGACACCACCGAAATCGTTGCCCAGGGCGAGCGTCCCGCCGAGGGCATGGAAGCGACGCGCAGCCTCCACGCGCGCATCAACCACGAACTGCTCCACCGGCGACCGGTCTGGTTTGGTGAACAGGTCGCCAACAGCCCCGTCGAGTGTCGGCACCATCACAATGCCCTGGCGAACCATCCGCTCCAGCAACGTCGAGAACTGTGTCGCCACGGTATCGAACAGTAGAGTGAGCGGGTGGTTGCTCCCGAGGACGCGGCTCTCCTCTTCAGGCGTGAGGATTGGCAAGGGCTCGTGCTCGATGACGTCAATGCCAGCGGGGAGTACGATGTCCTCCACCAGGAATGGTTCGAAAACATGAGCCCGGACGAGGACACCATGGGCGTGGGCTTCTTCTACGATGGCCTGCACCCGTGCCAGATCGAGGACG
>JBDGZZ010000320.1:0-4622 GCA_039588335.1 Gemmatimonadota bacterium
CCCGAGCTGGCCTTCCGCCTAGTCAACGTCGAGAGCCGGTTCGAGACCAGGGCCAAGAGCCACGCCAACGCTTACGGGCTGGCTCAGGTTCAGGTGGCGACAGCACGTTTTTACTCGGCGGACATCACGGCAGAGAAGCTCTACGAACCGGAGCTGAATCTCGAGATTGGCTTCCGTTATCTGCGGGACCTGATCGAGGCCTATGCCGGCGATGTGAAGATGGCCTTGCTGGCGTACAACCGCGGCCCAACGAGAGTGAAGAGCCTGATGGAACAGGGCCAGGATCCGGACAATGGCTATCCAGCTGCGCTCATGGAAGGTTATCCCGGCGGTAGCTGACGAAGAACCTGAGGATATGAAAGAGGGGAGCAGCCCGGATCGGCTGCTCCCCTCTTTATTCTCTGGCTTGACCGTTCCCCCTACCTCGGTGACACCACCAGCCTCGCACCCGACTTCAAGACATCGTTCCTTCCCATCCCATTCCAACGCCGGAGATCGTCAACGGTCACGCTATACCGTTGGGCAATGACCCAGAGGCTCTCTCCCCACCGGACCTGATGGTATCGCCTGCCATCGGCACTCAGCATTCGGGGAGCTGACGCGGGCCTGGCCCTGCCTGCTGCCGAGACCGGCACCACCACCCGCTGACCGACTCGAAGGCGCCGCGGCTGCACTCCCGGATTCGCCGCCATGAGGAGGGAGACACTCACTCCGTATCTCTTACCTATGCCACCCAGGGTCTCTCCCCGCCGGATCTTGTGCTGCAGAAAATTAACCCGATCCGCGGCAGGCAACTCGGCATATCGCTGGGCCACCAAATTCCCGGTTCCCCGGGGAAGCCTTACGATTGCCTTTCGTCCTGGCGGAGTCAGACCGCGATAGTATTGCGGATTCAGCTCAATCATCGCTCGGACTGTCGTGTCAGCAAGATGGGCCAACACGTCCAGTCCCGTGGCGTCGGGAACTGTAATCTCGTCGAAGACGAGCGGCTGCAGGTACGGTATGCTGTCGAAACCGAACGCCAGCGGGTCTTTGGCGATCAGCGTCGCGGCAATCAGCTTGGGAACATAGTCGCGGGTCTCCCGCCTCAGCCAGCGGCGGTCGGAGAGCTCGAAGAACGTATCATCCGTAGCGATCGTGTCTCCCTGTCGGGACAGACGCTGCAAGCCGCGTGAGACTCTGGTTGGGCCGCCGTTGTACGCGGCCGCCGCCAGGTACCACGACCCAAACCGCTCCTTGGCGTCTGCCAAGTACTTCGCGGCGGCATCGGTGGCCTTGAAGGGATCTCGCCGCTCATCCACCCACTCGTCTACGGTGAGGCCGAAGCCAGGAGCGGTTCGTGCCATGAACTGCCACATGCCCACCGCATTGGCCCTGGAAACCGCTGTGTTCGAATAACCGCTCTCGATCATGGCCAGGTAAACCAGATCCTGCGGGACGCCGAACGAGCTGAACCGGTGGCGAATCATCCCCTCGTAGCGGCTCAGGCGCCCCAGCCAGATGGTGAACCGATCGCGGGCTGGGCCGAGGAAGAAATCTTTGTAGTACTCAACCCGTGAGTTCGAGGCAAACGACTCAATTTCGATGTCGTATTTCGGGGCGGCTGCACTCGCCGCGCCGCCTCGAGGGTTGGTGGCCGTCGACAGGACAAAGACCTCCGACTCGTCGACAAATTCCGGTGGAGGCAAAGTACCGCGCAGATGATCCCCGCCCTTGGTTACGCTCTGGAACTCGAGCGCCTGAAGGGCCTCCAGTGCTTCCAGGTCGGCCAGTGAGTCCTCCGGACTAGGAGCCGGAGCCTCCACCGCGACGGGTCTGCGGCCATCCTCGCCAGCATCGGCTTGTGGCTCCAAACCCGTATTTCCACCCGACCGGGCGCACCCGGTAGCTGCTAGCAGGGCCATGCCGGCAAGGCTCTGCCAGCGTTTCATATCGAGCGCTAATATCATTTCGTAAAGACTATGTTCCCGAGCAGTCGGTTCGTGGCATTCAGTACCGCAAGTGCCGCACCACGCGGAAGCTCGTCCTCCGACAGGTACGATCCTACTACGCGTTGAGCGGTGCCATTGTGACACGACAGAGAGACGATCAGCACCACCGCATCGAAAGCTCGTACTGCCTTCACGCCGAGCAGCTCCAGCTTGACCTTCCCGTCAACCGCCTGTTCCAGCGCCTCGACAGTTGCCTCCGCTGCGCATCTCAGCTCCCCAGTCTGAGAGCCTAAGCCCTCTGCAGAGCCCTCAAACGACACACCTTCCCGCCATTCAAGCACCACCCGTGAGCGGCAGCGGCCGCTGGGCAAGGTCGCAAAATCGAAGTCGACGAACTTGAGCCGCTCACGCCCCGGGCTCGCAGTCATCGGTACACCTCAGTTTTCAGTCTTGGACGTCAAACGGGACTTCGAGCTGGCCGTGTACTGCTTCCTCCGGGGCCCGCAGGAAGTCGACATCCAAACGAGGTTTCCCCACCTCATCGAGCATCACCGATACGAGAAGGATACGTCCATCTGTCAGGGTGATACGCAGGAGCCGGCAGTCTGATCGGATTTGGACGTCCTCGACCGTGTGACCGTGCAAATGACCGACTGCCTCGGCGATGCGACGCAAGTCTTGTACGGGCGCGATCGGCACGTCGTGCTCTGGAAGCGTAGTTGTTTAGGAGATGTGCTCGACGAGAACCTGCTTCAATGCCTCGTCGGAGATGCGATCTGCAGCTTGAAAAAGCGAGGACTTGGACACGGATTCCAGCGGGTATTGCGCCCAAATCGCCCGCGGAGCACGGTCCGAACTCCTGGGTCTGAACGCAAGACTGAGCTGCCACAACTTCGTGTCCGCCCGTCGTTCGGCGGCAAGTTGAACGTGCCAAACCTCACCATCCGTGTCGATTATTCTCCACGCCATCCGATAAAGACCTCTCAGCTGCTGAGCACGTGCGAAGGGAGGCGTAATATGTTGCCTCGCCGAACCATAAATCAAGGGCGATCGAGACCCAAGGCCTCAAGATCATCCGCCGTGTCCAAGTCGCGGAGCGGCTCCAACATCACCACTCGAAGATGCCACTGTTTGCAAGCATCCAACGTGACCTGGAGCACATCGTCAGAACCCCACGGAATGTCTCTGAAGAGCCTCGATTCGGGCCCGTTTAGCCCTATGAGATAGTAGCCTCCGTCCAGCGCCGGACCCAGGACCACATCGGCATCAATCAATGCCTGTTCCGCTGCTCTCACTGTTCCAGCGGTCACGCCCGGTGCGTCAGCCCCTACGGCGATCACTGGACGGTCTCCGCGCCCGAAATGCTGTTCGAATGCATGGCACATCCTGGCACCGAGGTCTCCCTCGGGCTGTGAAGAGTATTCCAGATCTCCCAGCCAGGCGCGCATTTCATCCAATCCGTCGGGTGGGTCGTACCATACCGACAGCGCGTAGTTGGCTCCGACTTCGGCGACAATTTGCGCTCCAACCGAGCTGTAGGCCTGGACGGCCCTTTGGTCGCCTATGGCACTGGCCAGCCGTGTCTTCACATGACCCGGCCGTGGGGCTTTGGCGAACATGATCACTGCGGTCATCGTGGCTCCGGACGATACCACTTAGCCAATCGCCGGGGAGACACACCGGCCAGGAACGCCCCCAACAGACATATGTTGCGAGCCCAGGTCCTGAACTGGCCTTCCCTGAGCCAGCGTCTCGGTGACACCACCAAAGGGGCGTCCAGCCGTTCTACCGTACCCAGGCGCCTCAGTGCTCTCACCATGGCGACGTCCTCCATGATAGGGATGGCACGGAATCCACCCACCGACTCGTAAAGTGTACGGCGCACTACGAGACCTTGATCTCCATACGGCAAGCCTCCCAGCAGATCCCTGAGACGGGCCCCAAACTCGACGACGCGCAGCCAGGCTCCGCTGGCGTCGATGGCGAGCCTCCATACCGCAGCTCCTGCTGTCGGATGAGAGACGAACTGTTCCAGGCAGGTTCGCGCCGGTCCGGGCATTCTCACATCGGCGTGGACAAAGCAGAGCCACTCGCCGCCCACGTCCATGGCCCCGATCGCCAGCTGGTTACCCCGGCCTCTTTCAGCAGAGAGAACCTTGGCTCCTCGGCTGCGTGCAGCATCCACTGTCCCGTCTTCCGAGCCGCCGTCGACCACGATGACCTCCACCGGAACGCGGAGTTCGCCTATGTCAGAGAGAATCCCGGAGATGTTTGCGGCCTCGTTCAGGGTCGGGATGACGACACCGAGCGTAGGCACGCTTACCCCCCGGAGCCGAAGACTGCCGTGTCGTTGAGGGTCCAATCGTAGTCGTTATACTCCACGTCTATGGAGCGATGTTCGCGGAGGTACGATGCATCGCTCTCCCCCACGTATCGGAGCAGGAACTCAATCACGCCTTCGGTCCCGCCGAAGTCGTCCTTGTACCAGTCGAGGATCTTGTTGACTCGGAGCGTGGGTGAGTCAGCGCGGTCCAATACGTACTGGTCGGCATCAGCCACGAAACGCCCCACCGCCTCATCTAGCTGCTGGTCCAAAGCGTCCGACCTATACGCACCCGCGGCGAGCACCGGGCACGATCGGGATGCGCAGTTTACGGCAAAATGGATGCGGGGATCTCCCATGGGACGAAT
>JBDGZZ010000321.1:0-4589 GCA_039588335.1 Gemmatimonadota bacterium
TGCGTGTATATGTGGGGAGGTACGGCTGCGGTCACGCGTTCCAATCGCCCGCCGACATTTCCTGGGCACCGGATGTTCTCGTACAGCCGGATCTATTCGTCGTGGATCGGGAGCAAGCTCGATCAATGGATTGGTCGAGGATGCAGAACCTGCTTTTCACGATCGAAGTACTGAGTCCGACAACGGCACGTTACGACCGGCATACGAAACGGCGTTTGTATCAAGAGGTTGGCATTCCCTTCTACTGGATTGTCGACCCCGACGAGAAGCTGGTGGAAGTGTGGACTCCTGAGAGCCTGTTGTCCACGGTCGAACGCGAGCGTGTGAAGTGGAAACCGGAGGGCGTGGAGGAGGAGTTCGTTTTGGATCTCGAGGAGTTGTTCAAGCCCATTTGAGGATCGGGCCATCGTAGCGCGCCGAGCCGAGGCTTTAGCCTCGGGGCTTCGGTACCGACCCCACTTGACGCGCTCATACGCCTACCCGCACCATTATCTCTCAGCAAACTCCGTAGTCCACTCGCTACGTGAGCTATTGTAAATGGAGTCATCGCGACAAAAGCGCAGGAAGATCACTCTGCTCTTCCTGCTGGGTGTTGGCCTTCCAAGCCTCGTTCTCGGCTACCTGGCATTCCGTGGTATTCGAAACGAACTGGCCCTCTTGGAGCAGCGGCGTCTCGGCCAGCACCGCGCGGTCGCCCAGGTCATTAGCGACACGATCGCAGACGAGATCACGGCGACTGAACTGGCTGTAGCCCGCGCACTCGCCGGCCACGGCACGGCCCCATCGGACAACGTTGAGCTTGCGCTCACCGAACTGAAGCGACAGCAGCCACTCGTCGATGAAGTCTTCTACTTCGATCGCTTCGGGACGGTTCAACTGCCTGCCGCCGATCTCCTTTACTATCCCGACGGCTCGCAGACGTCACGCCCGGATCGCTCATGGCCGGCCGCCGTCGCACCACAGTGGCGGACTGCTCAGCAGCAGGAATTCCAGCAGCGGCGGTATCTTGAGGCGCAAGCCAGCTACCGGCGTGCGTTCGCTTCGGTCTCCGATCCGGTCCTGCGTGGTGAAGCGCTGGTTGCTGTGGCCCGCGTGCAGAGAAAGGCGGGACAGCTGGAGGCGGCCCTGACCTCGTGTGAAAGCCTCGTCAACGACTACAGCGACGTAAGAACGACGGCTGGATTGCCGGTTGGGCCGGTCGCGCACCTCGAGAGGGGCTCTTTGCTGCTCGCAACGGGCGATACCACGGCAGCGTTGGACGCTTTCCTCGCGCTTTACGAAGGGCTCACAAAAGCGGAATGGACGCTCGATCGTGCCCAGTTTCATTTCTTCGCCAGTCAGGCGGGTGACTCGATCGCCAGTACAGTGTCGCGGTCGCCTGCGGGGGCCGCGCTCGACTCGTATCGCGACTCGCTTGCACGCCTCGAGGAGAGACAGACGGAGCGCGAAGAGAGAACCGAGCGGCTGCTGCGGTTTCAGGAGACCGCTGCCGAAGATCTCCCAACGTGGCTCCTCGTCGATTCCGCAGGCGCGGGTCCCAGAGGCAGGCGCTTCACGCTCGAGGTGGCGGGGCAGACGTATCTGGTATCACTGCTCGATGCGGCAGGCGGCGGCCGGGGCGTGTGGGGTCTGCTGCTCGATGCTGGTGCACTGAGTGACTTCCTCCGCCGTGCTCTTGAGGATCATCTCGATCCGGCAACGAGCGATTGGCTGGTTAAAGGAAGGGACGGTCGCCCTCTCCTCGGCCGCGAGGCATCGCCCGCGGGGCCCATCACGCTCAACGCCACCTTCGCGGACAACTTCCCGCCCTGGCTGATCGAGTTCTACCAGCGGCCACAGAGCGCGTACCGGCGGCTCTTTGCCTCCAGCCAAAGCATCTACTTCTACATGTTCCTGCTGATCGCGAGCATACTAGTCTTCGGGCTCGTGTTGACCGTTCGCGCCGTGAGACACGAACTGGAGCTCGCGCGTCTCAAGTCCGACTTTGTTTCCACCGTCTCGCACGAGTTCAAGAGCCCACTCACCTCAATCCGCCATCTGGCCGAGATGCTGCAAGCGGGCAGCGTGCCGTCGGAGGAGCGGAGGTCGCGCTACTACGATGTGCTCGTGGAGCAGAGCGCGCGCCTCTCATCGCTGGTAACCAACATCCTCGATCTCGCCCGAATTGAGGAGGGCAGGAAGGAATTCCAAATCGAGAAGACCGACGTTGGTGACGTGGTGCGGGATCTCGTCACAACGACTCAGCAGAGGGTGGGACACGAGGGCTGCGTCGTGGAAGCGCACATCGAAGAGCCGCTCCCCAAAGCGCGCGCCGACAGGACCGCGATCGCCCAGGCGATCTCCAACTTGGTGGAGAACGCCATTCAATACAGTGGCGAAACAAAGCAGGTGAATGTCTCTGTCTCAACAAGTGACGGATGGGTGGATATCTCCGTGGCGGATTCCGGGGTCGGCATACCTGGTAACGAGATCGACAAAGTGTTCGATCGTTTCTACCGCGGCGGTCACCCGCTCACGCGATCGGTGAAGGGCAGCGGCCTGGGGCTCACACTCGTGAACGAGATCGTGCAGGCGCATCGCGGAACCGTTACTGTCGAGAGCGAGCCGGGACGGGGCAGCACGTTCACCATCAAGCTTCCCGCCGAAGCGGAGCAAGATGATGCCACAGATCCTGATAGTTGAGGACGAAGAGAGCATCCTGATGGCCCTTGAGGACGACCTGCGTCACGAGGGCTATACGGTGACGGGCGTAACCGATGGAGCCCGAGGTCTCGAACTTGCCCAGGCCAGCGGGAACGATCTCATAATCTTGGACATCATGCTGCCGGGTTTGGACGGCCTCGAAATATGCAAGAAACTGCGAGCGGGAGGCGACAGCACACCGATCCTCATGCTCACGGCAAAGAGCCAGGAAGTGGACAAGGTCGTGGGCCTGGAGCTGGGTGCAGACGACTACGTCACGAAACCCTTCAGCCGCCGCGAGCTGCTAGCGCGTGTGAAAGCACTTCTCAGGCGGGCGGAGCCGCCCGATCCACCGCTCACGCATTTCCGCTTCGCGGATGTGGAGGTCGACTTCAAGGCCTATGAAGTGAAGAAAGGCGGACAGCCAGTTGAGCTCACGGCCAAGGAGTTTGCGCTGCTGCGGCTATTCATCAGTCATAGGAACGAGGTACTGCACCGGGACGTGATCCTCAAAGAGGTTTGGGGTGACGAAACGGACGTATTCCCGCGCACGGTTGATGCCCACATTGTCCACCTGCGCAAGAAGCTCGAAGACGATGCAGCGGATCCGAGGCACATAATCAACGTGCGTGCCGTCGGCTACAAGTTTGTGGCGAATCCGGCTTAACAGAAACCCAACACTCACACAACACGTGCTTCAATCATCTCGAGAAGTGGTCCGGTAGATTCGTGCTGATACTCAAACTGGACACTCAATAGGAGTTCTGATCATGAGAGCGAGGCAGACGGTGACGGTGGCTATGGTCCTCGCCTTGTTTTGGCCGGCCGCGGGTTATGCCCAGCAGACGGCTGAGGAGCTGTACCAGGCCGGGTTGTACCAGGAGGAAGTGCAGGGCGATCTCGAGCGGGCGATCCAACTATATAAGGAATTAGTCGACAGCTTCCCGACCGCTCGTGCTGTCGCCGCCAAGGCACAACTCCACATCGGCCTGTGTTACGAGAAACTCGGCCTCACTGGAGCGCGCGAGGCATACAGAAATGTCATCGACGACTTTCCCGATCAGCGCGACGAAGTCGCCGTAGCTCAGCAGCGGCTGGCGAGTCTGGCACAGGAACTGGCCGAGCTGCGCCGTGGGCCCACGTTCACCAAGATCGAGATCGCGAGCAAGCCGCAAAATGGAGTGCTGTCACCAGACGGTACCAAGCTTGCCTTCGTCTCTGATGGTGGTGTCTGGACGGTTCCGCTCGAGGGGAATGTCGGCCCAAACATCGCTGGGGAGCCCGTACGCATCGCTGACGTGCCGGACGCCTGGGACAACGGGAGCCTGCATTCGTGGTCGGCGGACGGAGAATGGATTGCGGTCAACAGCTGGGGCGGTGATGAAGTTTCTGTCTACATCATCCCGGCGACGGGAGGCGAGCCTCGTGCGGTCAGCATGCCTGTCCACGGGGGTGGGGTGGCCTGGAACCTTCGCCTAGGCCTTTCACCGGATGGACAACGGATGGCGTTCTCAGCGGTCGAGTCTGGATCGCCGGAGCCACTCCAACCTTATCAGCGCTACACCTACGTTATCTCCACGGCGGGAGGAGAGCCGGAACAGTTGTCCTCCGGCTGGGCCAGCATGCCCGCCTTCTCCGCCGACGGCGCGCATGTCGCGTATGTAGGCTTTCGTGAGCGGGATGACTGGCAGGAGGAGGACGTCGGACATCCATTCACCGGTGACCTGTGGGTCGTACCGTCGGATGGCGGTACACCGGCAAACATCGCTAACGCTAGCGGTGTGCTAAGGGGTCCCGTATGGTCCCCTGACGGCCGGTTCATCGCCGCTCATCACCAGCCAGGACGCGACGCCGATAGCAGAGAGGTCTGGGTGTTCCCGCTTTCAGCTGACCGATCCAGCGCGTCG
>JBDGZZ010000322.1:0-4578 GCA_039588335.1 Gemmatimonadota bacterium
GGGAACCGACGTCCAGCAAGTCGGGATGCAGTCTGGCGCATCAATCACCACGAGAAACTCGACGTCCATCCGCCTACCAGCTCGCTCGTGTATTCGTAACATTACGCAGCTAACACCTTTCACCGCATGGGCTTGCAAGACCGGTATGGCTGCCAGCAGGGCATTGGAGCAACAAAACGAAAGTCTTGGGCGGCGCGCGCGGGAGGTTGTTGCATGAGAAAGAACTACGGGGGCTGTCCCCCTAACAGCCCCCTCTCGCGAACGTGCAGAGAATCAGCGATACAGTTTCTTGACCACACTCCATGTGGGAGACTCAGCCCTCGGCTTTACGGGTCCTAGGAACGTAATTGGGCAGGATCCGTGCCGGAGTCCATCGGGGGTAACTGCGAACTGTAGTTTCAACCGTTCACCCGTTTCAGACTCAACCCATCCATATTCGTTGTAGTGAACGGTATCGATCGGGCCGTGGAACTGATGATAGTTCATCCTATTGTGGATAGCGTAGTAGGTCGTCTCGTTTTCGTCACCATAGTCCCGGATCACGAAGTACGGGACGTCCTCGGTCGCCGTTTTGAGATGGTACCGCATCTTGTGGATCTCGTTTCCGCTTGACGTCGTAGTGATGCACCATTCCATGGTGAATCCTCCACCAATCACCACATCCTCGTCGAGACATTCCATGTAGAAGAGCCTTGGCGGATTCTCGAAGTCTCCGTTCCGGCCATCCGGGCACGAAACCGTCGTCCCTTCATTCGGTTCTGCCATCACTGCTGTCACCGCAAACAGGGTTACCGCTGCTACAATAAGCAGGTGGAAAATACGTTGTCTGTTCATGACGTGTCCTTCCCAGCCATCGTCAATTCTTAATGGAACGGAAGTTCCAGATCATACGTTTGGCATCTGCCAACGGTCAAAAGACAGAAAACGTCTCGAAAGGCACGATCAGTTCTGAGTCCGGTTGCGTGTCAGTCGTTCGTGGTCTTGCGCTACTTGGCTGGTTGGTGCTTGACGACGATGTAAGAGTGGAACGTCAAACTTCTTTGAGGTTGTGGACAAGCTGGGTGATCCCAGCTGCTGGAGGAACAGCCCACCAAATCACGAATGACCCGGCCGCTGACGAGTCTCCCGCCTGGTCGCCGGATGGCAGCCAGATTGCCTTCACGTCCGACCGTAGCGGAAACGCCGACATCTGGCTGATCCCATCCGCTGGGGGACCCGCCACTCAAATCACGACCGACGAAGCCGAGGACTACGCCCCCTGCTGGTCGCCCGACGGTCGCCAAATCGCCTTCCGGTCAAGACGCAGCCGAAGCGACGAGATTTGGTGACCCCGGTACCGACGACCGCCGTGCAGAGCGAGAGTTGGAGCGGCGTCAAGGAGAAGTACAAGGAAGACTAGTGCTCCTGGCAGCGTTACGACGCAGCCTTCGCCTCCGCTTCGTCGAGCGCCCGTCTCGCTTCCTGTTGAGTAGGCCCGAGTCGTTGCCTTCCCGGGCCCCTCGCCAGAACCGGACGTGGACATTTCGACCATCCGGCTCTTCCGTTGGCACGGCTCACGGAGCCGGTCCCCA
The DNA here is from genome assembly GCA_039588335.1 of Gemmatimonadota bacterium. Taxonomy (GTDB): domain Bacteria; phylum Gemmatimonadota; class Gemmatimonadetes; order Gemmatimonadales; family GWC2-71-9. Next base: position 1,572 of record JBDGZZ010000322.1, read on the forward strand.
GAACGATATCGGCGTAACTGAGGTTGGAAGCGGGTGCTGACCAAGAAGATCCACAAACCGCTCCCAATTCAGGCGCGACCTTTGGCTCCGGCGGTTGAGCCACTTGAACCAGGAACGCTTCGCTGATTCAACGAGCAGGGTGAGGCCTCGCCCATTCCCCCGTACGCCGAAATAATTGATGTGTCCCTGGAGCCGTCGCACCAGCGCTGCATGCTGCGCCGAGACCGACCAGTGCCGGTGGCGGCGGCACCAGTCGTTGACGGCCTTCTTGGCTCGTCGTAGGCGCGCATTGCGGGTCGTGCTCGCCATGTACCAATGACCCCGCCGGCTTCGCCTCCACGAGTGAGTGAAGCCGAGAAGATCCAAGGTGCCCGGACCTTTTCCACTCTCCTGGCTCCTCGGCGGGCGCCGAAAGTCCACCAGGTGAGTCTTGTCCGGGTGCAGCTCCAGCCCAAACCGCGCCAGGCGCTTGTCCAGCACGGCCATCACCCGCTTCGCGTCGTCCTGCCTTTCGAATCCGATCACGAAGTCGTCCGCGTAACGGATGAGAAGCACACGGCCGCGCATCCGAGGCTTGACCTCGTGCTCGAACCACAAGTCTAACACGTAGTGCAGGTAGACGTTCGCCAACAACGGCGAAAGCGTGGAACCCTGCGTCGTACCCAACTCCGGCGAGGTCAACTCCTCCCCGTCGAGGATACCCACATGGAGGCATTTGCCAATCAGCCGCATCAGCGACTTGTCGGCAATTCGTTTCTGCAGCAGCTCCTTCAACAGCGGCCGATCGATTCGGTCGAAGAAGGAGACGATGTCCGCTTCCAGAATCCAACGAACTTCGCCGCGGTGGACTGCACCGTGGAGCACTCGCAAGGCGTCGTGTGCTCGCCGACCGGGACGGAAACCATATGAACAGTCCAGAAAGTCCTGTTCATAGATCGCTTCCAGAAGCTCGCGCAGAGCCTCCTGCACGATCTTATCCTCGGTTGTCGATACACCGATCGGTCTTGTCTGGCCCCCTTCCTTGTCGATGTGAACTCGTCGGATCGGTTGATGGCGGTACTGCATTGCCTTCATCCGGCGATGCAGATCCCGGAGGTTCTGCTCCAGGCTCTTGCCATACTCTTCCTTCGAGACACCATCGACTCCCACCGCCGCGTCTTTGCGGAGTCGGTGATACGCCCGCCTCAACGCATCCACGTCTACATGGTGCGCGAGCGAGAGCAACCGCCCCCGACTCCGCCGCGCCGCTTCCGTTACCCTCACCAGTCCCGGTAACATGCCTGGTAGGAATCGCTGTTCCATCGCATGGTTCCCTCGTGAGGTTCGTACCAACTCGGGCTGCCTTTGCTCGGGTGGGTCCAGCTGCCAACCGTTCCCCGCCGTCATCGCTCTGATGCAGCCCTCCGACTCCCTGGCTCCATCGGCCTCAGCTCCGGTTCCCCTTGCTGTCGGCCTACCCCGTGGCGAGTGCTTGTTCTTTGCCGAGGGACACCTGCACTCGCTAACGCGCCCCCGCCCGGAGATTGATCACCGGGTCTCCGTCGCACCGGTTCCTCATCGGGGAGATGCCAGGGCCTCCCAGGTTACTGGGCCGTCCTCTTCAGACGTGCCGTGGTCACACACCTCGCCGGCCGCTTCGCCTCCATCGCCCATGTTTCGGTGGCGGAGCTACTGCCTTCAGGTTGGTCGACTCCTTGGGCTATGCCGGAATGGCCCTTTCGTTGGCTGATATCCCACGGCCCACCTGCTCGCCTGCCTACGCATCAACCGACCCGTTACTGGATCAGCAGCAAGACTGGCTACCAGCCTGCCGGGCTCAGCTTTGACTGGACGGGTTTCGCACCCGCTGGACGACTCTTCCGAGTTTCTAAAGAGGCATCGTTCCTCCTTCTTCCCCTCGGACCAGCATTGCCTGGTCGCATCCGACCATCGGCACCAGCTCCGGGTCCGGGTTCGTGAACTAGAGTTGTAACGACACAAGAATGAGCTTCCTGACCTGCCTCCGGTGGCTCAGCGGACATCGCCAATGTCAAACGAGAAACCGATTCGCAACGGTACGTGCCCCCAGCTACGACCGTCCGTGAAGCCTACCTGGTAAAACGATTCGATCAGGAAATGACCAATGTCCACGCCCGCCCCAACGTGAGCGCCGGAGGCGTACTCTGCCAGTGCCTCGGATGCCGGGGAGCCGTCAGAGAGTCGATAGAGGCCAAAGCCGCCGAGGAAATAAAAGTGGGCGAGTTTCGTTGGCGGCGTTGGATGTGTCCTTAGTTTCAAGCCTGCGAAGACGTACGCGATGGATGTAGATCCCGGAGGGCTGTCAATCTCGAATCGTGGCTCACCCCCCAAGTCGTAACCGAATCGGTTGTAGTCCACTCCGACCGTGAAATCCATTGTCGGCACTATTCCCACCGCGTACCGGCCACCCAGAGAGAAGCCCGGGTTCCATCCATCTACGAACACATCCGGAGTGGAGGGCATTGTGACGCCAGCGTGGAGACTCACGTTCGGGACATTGCGAATCTCACAGAGAGCTACAGATGGACAGATCATCAAAACCAGAGCCGCAAAGCGCACAGGCGTCATCGCTCGTCCTTCTGGAAAAGGAGCGCCAACGCGTATCAGCGAACACAGGACTCTAGAGTCATGGTTCAGAGATTCGCGACATAATTCCGAAGGCTGGGTGAAGCGTTAAATGCTTCCGGTGCCTTTCGTTACCGTCACGTAGCCCGCCCAGCAAAATGTTGCGAACTTCAGAGACAGGACACTCGGTTCGCTAACGCCCGCCTCCGACCAGACCGCCCGCGCATCCCACGCGCCGGCTTTCGACCAGGACCGCATTGGCAACCACCGCATTCTCGAACAGGTGGGCGCTGGTGGCATGGGTGAGGTCTATCGCGCCGAGCAGACCGAGCCGACTCGTCGCACGGTAGCTCTCAAGGTCATCAAGCGCGGCATGGACACGAGGGAAATCATCACGAGATTCGAGGCCCAGCGTCAGGCACTG
>JBDGZZ010000323.1:0-8244 GCA_039588335.1 Gemmatimonadota bacterium
CGGTCACGGTGCTGGAAGGTTACGTGCCCCAACGCGCGTTGTCGGCCTTGATCGATCCGGGCGACGGCTCGTTGTGGATCGCAACGGCTGCGGGTCTCGTGCATTTCTCTCCGCGCGTGCGACTGCTCGAGCACGTGATGGTGGTGGGTGGAGTCTCGCAACTGACGCTCGACCGGCAGGACCCCTTCGCCGGCGTCTATTTCGTGAGCCGGTCTGGTTGGATGTCGGTTCCCCGGGGCGGCATCATGGCCCAGCGGGCAATGACGATCCCGCACGCACGAAACCAGGTTCGTGCACTCGATGTGGCCGAGGTTCTGCGGCGCCATCCGACCATAGAGACGACGAGAACCAGAGTGCTGGTCGATGAGCGCCTGCGTTCCTACCGGTTCACGGCAGCGGCGGAGGTGAGACTCACCGACGACGTGTTCCTGGGGACGAACGGAATGGGCGTGATTCGTTACGACGCTCAGACCACTGACTTCGAGCCGCTTCCCTTCGGGTTACTCAGTGAGGGTGCGGTAGCAGTTGAAGTGGTGTTGGGTGGAGTGTGGGCAGCCGCCGACGGTCGATCGCCGCGGTCCGGGTTCACCTTCGTGGCGAGTGACCTGCAGCGCTTCGCGCATGAGGAGGGCAGGCGCGTGACGGGCCTGGCGACAGGCCGTGTATGGGACCTGTTGAGTCGGGATCGCCGGTTGTGGGCGGCGACCGACGCCGGCCTCATTGCGTTCGACCGGGAACGAAACCCGCTTCACCTGACGACCAGCGATGGTCTGCCATCCAGCAGGGTGCTTTCGCTGGCGTCCGGGAGTGACGGTGTTTGGGTTGGCACGACGCGCGGCTTGGCATTCGTGCGCGACGGCGGTACCGTCGAACGGATTGGGGAACAACTGTACGAACCGATCCTGTCGCTCGCAGCGCGCAGTGATACGGTGTGGGTCGGTACGCGATCGGGGTTAGGTTTGTCGTGGGCCGGGTCGGAACGCGTGGTGGTACCGCCCGGAGTTCGCGCTGTCCCCGACATGAATGGCGAGATAGTCGCCTTGGCCACGAGTGACGAAATTGTCGTGGCAGCGACGCGCGATCGAATCGTGATAAGAACGGGGAGCGGGGAACAGGGAGCGGGGAGCGGGTGGCTTGCCGAACGTTCGATATCCACCGAGCTGGGTGACCTCACATCAGTGGCCGCCGATGGGGACGGTGTGTGGATCGGTGGTACTCGCGGTTTGGCGCACTATGGATTCGCGGGGCGCGCGTTCGTGTTCTTCATAGGAACTACAGACGTTCCGGGTCCCGTCTTGGATCTGGCAACCGATGACCGGTACCTGTGGGTCGCGACTGACCGGGGGCTGGTGAGATTCGATAAAGGGGCTCTGGCGAGGTGAGTGCGGGGAGCGGGAGCGGGGAGCAGGGAGCAGAGTTCAAAGTGCAGAGTGCAAAGTGCAGAACTTCTAAATGAAGAGTTCGAGATTCGGTATTCGTTGTTCGTCATTCTTGAGTTCAGTTGGTGACTAACCTCACTCCTCTTGCTGGTGGTGCGGAGTTTGACAAGATCCGTGATATCTGGCGTGTGTTGGGTGATCGCGCAGCCGGAGGAGGTGACGATTGTGCCATCGTTCGGTTGGGTGACGAGCAGATTGCCATCTCGACCGACATGGCGTTGGAGGGAACGCACTTCCGGCAGGGTTGGCTGGCTCCGTCCGAGATGGGCTGGCGGGCGGCGGCGGCGGCGCTGTCGGACCTTGCCGCTGTGGCAGCCGAGCCACGTGGAGTTTTGGTGAGCCTGGCGGTGTCGCCGGAGTGGCACGATGATTTCGTTGCCGAGTTGATGGATGGCGTGGGGGAGGTGGCGGCATCGGTGGGTGCCAAAGTGTGGGGTGGAGATCTGGTTCGCGGGGATCGGTTGGTGATTGACGTGGCTGTGTTCGGCAGCGCGGCCAACCCGGTTTCGCGAGGCACGGCCAGTGCAGGCGACTCGTTGTGGGTCACTGGTTTGCTGGGTGGCCCCTTGGCGGCCGTGGAGTCGTGGGAGGCGGGCGAAGAGCCCGAGCAAACCGCGCGGCAGCGGTTTGCCCGGCCGGAGCCTCGCATCGCGCAAGCGCAGTGGCTGCGGGACCGTGGAGTGAAAGCCATGATAGACGTAAGCGACGGGTTGGTTTCCGACGCGGGGCAACTCGCGGCCTCTTCAGGCGTCGCTTGCGTGATCGAGGCGGGCCACGTGCCGCTACACCCGGCCGTTACGAACGAACAGATAGCTCTCTTGAGTGGGGAGGAGTTCGAGTTGCTGGTTGCGTTGCCGCACGATTCAGATCAGAACTTGCCTCGTCAATTTGCCGAATCATTCAGCTTACCGCTTACCTGTGTTGGGCGGGTGGAGGCAGGTACCGGTGTCACTCTAGAACGCGACGGGGAGACAACGGAACTGCCACAAGGGTTTCGGCACTTCTAGCGCTCTATGCTCAGATCGATCTGGTATCTGATTTCTCTGCTTGTACTGACCGTGTGGTACGGCGGTCAGGTGATCCTTGCCGCGCTCTTCGGTGTGGAGAACAGACGCGGAGGAGTTTACGATCAGGCGGCGCGACGCTGGTCCAAGAAAGTGCTCAAGGCCAGCGGTGTGACGGTCAACGTGAACGGTACCGAACACCTGCCTGAACACAACAACCCCGTTGTCTACGTATCAAATCATCAGTCGTTTTTTGACATTTTGGCTCTGGCGGCGACCTTGCCGGGAACGTACCGCTTCGTGGCCAAGAAGGAGTTGGCCAAGGTGCCGGTGTTCGGCGGCGCCATCAAGGCGGCAGGTCACATCTACATCGACCGCCAGCGCAGGCAGGCTGCCTTCGAGTCCTACGAAAAAGCGGCCAAGGTCATTAAGGAGGGTTTGAGCGCCCTCGTGTTCGCGGAGGGTACCCGCAGCAGAACCGGAAACCTGCTGCCGTTCAAGAAGGGGCCGTTCGTGCTGGCCATTGCCGCACAGGTGCCGGTAGTGCCGGTATATTGTGCCAACACGTTCGACATTCTGCCCAAGGGGCATGTCAGAATTCGTCCGTGCCCGGTCACCCTATATTTCGGTGCACCGATACCGACTACCGGCATGGACTACGAAGATCGCGAGAAACTGCTAACCGAAGCGCGACGTGTCATCGAAGGATTCCGCGATGAGGCGAAGCGCGATTCACAATAGGTGCAACCACAAATGAGCACGATCATAGATGTAACCGCACGCGAGATACTGGACTCCCGTGGGAACCCGACGGTCGAGGCAGAGGTGAGGCTCGCCAGCGGGGTCGCGGGCAGGGCTGCAGTACCCAGTGGGGCGTCCACCGGTGAACACGAGGCGGTGGAACTGCGTGATGGAGATGGCGACCGGTACAATGGCAAGGGCGTGCGGCAGGCCGTCCGCAACGTAGTGGAGGTCATAGGACCCAGGCTCGAGGGAATGGAAGCCACCGAGCAGGTGTTGTTGGACGGCATCATGCTCGATCTCGATGGCACTCCCAACAAGAGCAACCTGGGAGCGAATGCCATTCTCTCGGTCTCTCTCGCCGCGGCCCGGGCGGCCGCGCAGGACGTGGGGCTGCCGCTCTATCGCTACCTCGGCGGCCCGCTGGCCAACGTGTTGCCCGTACCGATGATGAACATCTTGAACGGCGGCGCCCACGCATCGAACAACGTCGATGCCCAGGAGTTCATGATCGTGCCGGTGGGTGCCGACGAGTTTGCTGAGGGGCTGCGGATCGGAGTGGAGGTATTCCACTCGCTGAAGAAGGTGTTGTCGGAGCAGGGTCTATCGACAGGCGGCGATGAGGTGGCGATCGCGCTCGACGTAGCGGCGAGCGAATTCTACGAGGATGGCGAGTACGTTTTCAAGAAGGGCGACGGCTCACGCCGTTCGGCCGAGAAGATGATCGAACTCTACGGCGAGTGGTTGAACAAGTATCCGATCGTGTCCATCGAGGACGGCCTCGCCGAGGACGATTGGGACGGTTGGGCCATGCTCACCGAGGCCTTGAGTGAGAAGGTACAGTTGGTGGGCGACGACATATTCGTGACCAACGTGGAACGGCTGGCCCGCGGCATCGAGGCCAATGTGGCCAACTCAGTGCTCATCAAGGTGAATCAGATCGGCACGTTGACCGAGACGTTGCAGTGTATCGACCTTGCCCGGAGCAACATGTACGGGGCGGTAATCTCGCACCGGTCGGGTGAGACCGAGGACACGTTCATATCCGACCTCGCGGTCGCATCCGGGGCCGGGCAGATCAAGACAGGGAGCGCATCCCGTACGGATCGCATTGCCAAGTACAACCAACTACTCCGTATCGAGGAGGAGTTGGGCGAGCTGGCAGTTTATCCGGGTCGGGACGTTTACGGGATTTGACGAGAGGCCGCTGGATAGCGCTTGCAGCGATTGTCGGAGGTATCGCGTTCGGTTCCTTAGGCGGTGAGTACCGCTCCATCGACTACTGGAAGCTCAAGCGTCAGGTACGGCAGGAAGAGGAACTGATCCGGCAACTCCAGCTCGAGGTCGACAGCCTGGCAGCATTCGCTGACTCGCTAGAGCACGACAGCGCGACTCAGGAACGCGTGGCTCGTGAGAGGTGGGGCATGGTACGGGAAGGCGAGACTCTGTTCCGGTTAGCCGATCCTCCCGAGGGTGGAGCAGAGCGGAGGGAGTAGTTAGAATGCAGATTGCAGGTCGCAGATTGCAGAATGGATTCTGTCCTACACTCTGCATTCTGCAATTGGGTGGGGCTGGGGCGACCGTCCGGGTGGACGAATGGAGGAGCGGGGTACCGTCTGTGTGGTGTGGGGTAGTGGGCGGGCTACCGTCTGGGGTGATGCACGGGGTTGGGGGTTACCGTCCGGTGCGGGGTCGGGAGGCGTGGTGCTTGGCGGAGTAGCTCAGCTGGTTAGAGCAGCGGAATCATAATCCGCGTGTCGGGGGTTCGAGTCCCTCCTCCGCTATCTACTTGTAAATCGTTGTCAACTAAGGGGTTCTCAACTTCCGCGGGAGCCCCTTTTTGCTGCTCCGAAGACTGCGCTATGCCTAAACTATGACTAATTGGTGCATCAAGAGAGGCGAGCTTCTCAATACCCAGACGCAGGTCCTCACATGCCACTACGGCATACCGCTGAAACACGCTTTCGGTCTTGTGGCCTATTAGGGGCCGTGAAATGCTACGCGGCAGTCCTGCTTGCTCCATGCGACGTGCTGCACTACGACGCAGATCGTGCGGTACCTTAGGGGCGCCGCTGGCGCTGATTGCTCCAACACGCTTGCAGGCACGAACCCATGGCGGCGGTAAGCACGTATCTGGTGCCCCTCGCGGTGAAACACCCAGGGGATCTCTCGTCCCAGCTTGCGTTCCCATTCCTCGGTGTATTCACGCTGGCCTCTAAGGATGTCCGCTAGAATTGGCAGGTTAGCGAACGGAAAGATCCTGGGTTCATCGTTCTTAGTTGTGCCTCGCCGTAACCAGACCAGTCCATTCTGCCAGTCCACTTGATCCCAACATATGCTGACCGTCTCAGTTGATCGCCACCCAGTGCTGCCCGACGGGCCGCTAGTGGATCACGAAAAGCTGTTTGGGAAGCCCAGTGGGAACTAGGCTAGGTAAGGAGGTCCGAGTGTTCGTGTTCGGGGTTGTCAGGGACGCGGCAAGATGTGGAGATCCTTCCCAGCTCCAAGAGCAATGAGTGCCCCATCAGGTGAAGCAGTCAAGCCCACCGCGTCTCCAACGGTCTCGTACACCGTACTCTGAGTGGCGACATGAAAAATGTGAGTCATCGACTCCTGTCGAGTACAGTACGAGGGAGTTGACTCAACGCAAACAAGTTTGCTGAAGGCGAGCAGCGCACCGTCCTCCGTCCAGCCTTTCACCCTCGTGCCATGAGGTACGTTCCATATCCAGCGGTCATTCCCAGTCTCAACATCCAGCTCGAAGGGGACATCGAGCGTTCCGGCACGATGTGGATCGTCTATCTCGCGATAGTGTAAGATCCGCAATGCGCTACCGTCCCACCGAAATGCGATGGGAAGGCCAAGTGTTGAGTCGACCACGTTTCCCCAGGTCACGTCGTAAACCCTGTGAACCGTGCCGATCGATATATCGACTACTTCTACAAGCGCATGGGTGAGGATAACAAGCTGGGACGGGTCTGGTGAGAACTCGGATCTGCCACGGTCTATCCCGAATGCTCCTACCGAGCTGGTTGTGCCGTCCCGTGTGTCGAGCAGATAAAGAGTGTCTCTCCTACTGAACGCCAATTGCTTACCGTCAGGAGATAGCGCGAAGCCGGGGTCGACGAGCTGCCCAACCACATCTTCGGTTCGTCCTCCGGTGAACGGCACCCTGAAAATGGCGTAGGGAGCTTGGGGACTTGGCTCAGTCTGCGTCGTGACCTCCGCGGAGAAAAACACTTCTTGTCCGTCCGGGTGCACCCGTATGGCTGCACCACGGCCCGCGAAGGACGCAACAACGCGGTGCCCACCTCCTGTTCGATTGATGGCCCATATTTGCGTCGAGTCGCCAGGTAAGACGGAACGGGACTTACCGCATGGATACCCAAAGTACAGTACGCTCGATCCATCAGCCGACCATGCCAGCGAGACCCCCGCGAGGCCAATCCCTGGATGCCATAGGCAGACATCATCCGGCAACTGGGGACCGAGAGCATCCGAGCATGACACAAAAACAGGAATCAGGAGCACTAATGGAAACCGCTTGCAAGGCATTGTCCCATCCTCCGTCACTATCTCATTGCATACCGACGTGGCGTCAGGTGGGCGTCAACGCGCTGGCCTGCTTGGGTGGCACCTCCTCTGCTCAGAAGCTCTAGAGAATGTGCTGCGACTTCTCGGCGCGCCGTACCCCGATATTCGTCCAGGCCAAGGGGGGCGTACCCTTCGCCAGCTCGGTTGAAGCTCACACACTCACCAGTGCAGCGGTTATCTACTATAGAGCGAGTCGTGGTTTGCTAGCTTAGCGATCACATGGACCACGCAAACCAGTTGCGGGTCTCAGACGGAGCCTCTAGTTGAATGCCGCGTACGCCAGCGATCCCCACACTATCGGCAAGAGTGACCCGACCACCGTACCCGGCCACGAACCGAGCTTCACGCCGGTGTGACTTACCCAAGCGCCGCCCATCCGCTCACGCGTCGTTCACTCACGCTTGAAGGGGCGTGTCTAGGTGCCGACACCCTTCTCTTACTGCACGCCACATAGGGAGATACCTTTGGCCCGTCGCCCCCGGAGTCGCCCTCCCAATACCGAAGGAGGGAACGATGCGCCGTCTCGCACTTGTCGTAGTTGGGTTGTCCCTTCTGGCCACCGCCGTAGTTGCGTGGGTCTATCTGGGCGCGAGTCAGCCCGCCACAACCGAAATGACCGAGGAACAGAAAGCAGAGATCGAGACAGCGGTCCGGCAGGTTGATTTGGACTTCCAGACAACGTGGCAGGCCCGTGAAGACATCGATGCGTACATGAGCTACGTGTTTGACTGGTCGTCCATATCTCCGTTTGGCGATGAATCGGTCGATAACCTTCGGACTCGGGTTTTGGCGTTCTGGGGAGCACAGGCAACCGTGACTTTCGATCGAAGTGAGCCGCGTGTTCTTGTACTGGGACCTGACGCCGCCGGTATCGAAGGAACGAATGTGAGAGTCGCCACCGACACTGCCGGCGTCACAAGGGAACGAACAAGCATTTTCCGTCGGATTTGGATACGGCAGAATGGCGAGTGGAAACTGTTCGCTGGGACGGGCTTCGCTCGCACACGTGAGCCGTAGCGAGGCGACCCCCTCTCTCATCCATAAGTCACCGCCCGGCCCCGCGCCGGGCGCTTTGGTTTTCGCACTATGGACCAGACTGTGGACGCTCCATTCGTATTTGTATGTATCGGTACGTATCGGAACGTAGTTGTACGTCGGGGAAGTGCTACGTATGAAGGCGTTTGAAGCGTATAGATACGAATGAGCACGTATCAGAGGTGCCATCATAATCCGCGTGTCGGGGGTTGACCGCGATGCGAGCTACGCTCGCACGCGCTCTCGCTCGACTTCGCGGCGCCCGCTAGCGCGAGCTTGCTCGTTCGTCGCGTCGAGTCCCTCCTCCGCTATTAGAGTGCAGAATGGGGATGGGTAAAGAAATTCGGTTGATGGAGAGTGCGGAAGAGCCCCGTTTTTTCTGGGACTTCGGCTTGTTTGGTGGGTTAGTTCGCATGCATGAACTCCAAGCA
>JBDGZZ010000324.1:0-5270 GCA_039588335.1 Gemmatimonadota bacterium
TGAACGAGCGCGTTCCCTCCAGTTTCAAATCGTCACCGACATATTCGCAGTAGTCGAGTGCGCCATGTTCCTTCCAAATCTCTGCAGCCGCTTCCGCAACACGCTTGTACTCGCTTAGACGATCGCGCGGAACGGGAAAGACGAATCCGTCAACGTAATGGGCCATGCCAGCTCCGATAGTGGTACTGAGTCTCGTGTTTTCAGCCGCCTAACGCCTCTGCCAATCACCTGCGGCGCGTAGCGCCGCCAGGTGCATCGCCTTGTTGGAAGGCGCGACCACCAGCCCCAAGTCAGGCAACGCTGCCGAACGCCGGCAGAGTGAGAGCTTCGAGAGCCCACCGCGCCAGCTCCGACGTTCAGCTGTCGGAATCACCAGGCATTAGGCGCGGCGAACCCGCGGCGGGCGCCCGATCCAACGATGGTGCATCCTCGTCCCTATCGAGCTCCCTGGACGAGATGGCGAGGGCCAGGTCCGCGCAGAATTCCTAAGCGGCAAGCCGATCGGATCGCCGCAGTCGCACCACCAGCTCGGCCGGATGATCCAGACTTAGTCCGTCCTTGCCTGCCAGCCCCTCGAGGGCAGTGAGATCAGCTGCGGTCAAAACCAAGCGCAGCCGCAGCGGCCATGACCACCCCCCACCTCTCACCGTCGCTCCCGCAATTCGGGACAGAGAGACCACCGTCTCCTGAACGGCCTCAACCTCGTGGTCGGTCCGTATATCCAGGCCGACACGTTCGGTCTTTCTGGCCAACCGCCACTGGATCGTCAGGTGGCCTCCCTCGAGACGAAGCAGGCCGTGCACGGTCTCTCGCGTGGTGATTACAGTCCCCTTCCGCGTTTGAAGAAGAAAGGCAGTGTCGCTGATCGGGCCATCGAAACGTTCTTGACGGTCAAGTGTATTGGCCCTCTGACTATAAGCTCCTCACCAGCTTTGTGCCACATCCAGCGCACCTTCTGACGACTCTGCGATTCTGCTGCGCGGGGACTCCCGTGACAAGCGCGAAGCGCGTACCGACCCGCTCTTCCGCGGCAGCAGCAATCGCTTGTTAGACTGAACCGCGCCTACCGAATTCGATCTAGCTCACTCCTGGCCTGTCCAAGCAACAGCTCGAGCTCAGCCTGAAGTAGCCGCAACTCCGAGAGCACGAACCGGACGTAGGCGACGTGGCGGTTCAGCGCTTGTGCGAACTCGGGCTCCTGAACTGCATCAGATGCCTGAATGAGTCCGTACGCGCGCAACTCGGCTTCACTCAAGTCCGCGCCGCTCACTGGATCGTCGGGGAGGTAACCCCTCACAAGCGTAGCATATCCGGAATCCCGCTCCCGAGATCTGCTCTCCATGGCCTCCATGTGCTCATGATACCGCAGCAACGATGCCCTCAGCTCCGCAGACTCGATTAGCCGCAGAGAACCGGTGGAGATCAGCTCGTCGAACGTCGGCGAGGCGACGGTTTGAGCAAGCGTTCTGCGGCTCGAGACTACGCGTCGGAGAAAAGCTAGGGTATCGACTGGAAACGCAGCCTCTCCCCTGGAGACCGGTCCAACCTCCTCAAGCGCCGAGTCAGCCAACGCCATGAGCGGAATGGCGACCCCAGCCAAAAACTCCTCGTCGGCTTCCAAGTCCGCCACGAGAGCTGTCAGGTACTCCGCTTCGGTGACACGATCGGCCCGACCCGACGCCCACTGGTCCAGAGCCAAGGCAACGAGGACCCCAACCACGATGATCGTGAACTCCCCAATCATTCTGACCCACACGCGCGTTGCCGGCTTTTCGCCCATCGACCTCTGTCACCACCAAGGTTCAAGTCTAACGACTCCGCGAATAAGCTGCAGGCGAGTACCTGCTGACGGCGAGAATCTCGCAGTCATCTGTGATCTCGCAATGCACTCTATCAACTGCTCCTACCGCGCCTGGCAGCTTCATTCGCATGTTAGGCAGCGGTTAGCGCGCATCCGCCTAGTCCCGAAGTGGCGGATCGATCCTCGTGGGGGTTGCCTCGCCCGAAATTATTGCGGTAGCACCGCGGGCGATGGCTTTGATCAGGCCCGTCATGTGAACGAGGTCGAGCGTTTCCACTTCGTCGGAGACGCGGTGGAGGTCCTCATCTCGCGGGTCCATGGAGATCGTCGCGATCGTATGCGCCGGTACTCCAAAACGCGCAAACGGGGCGTTGTCTGCCCGGCCAAAGAGGAATTGGCCCTCGTAAGGGTCTGGGTAGAACAAGTAAGGTGTTCCTTCCATCGCACGCTGTAGGATCGCACCGACATCCGATCGATCGAACCCAGTGACGTGCGCTCTGTTTCGGCCCTGGGGATCGACCTTCCCCATAGCCTCAAGGTTGAGCATGGCAATGATCTCTGTTGGATTCAGTTGCCGTGCCAAGTATTTGGAGCCCAGGTATCCACTCTCCTCCGCAGTAAACGCAGCAAACACCAAGGTCCGCTCGGGCTTTTCCCTCGCCTTGAAATAGCGAGCAAGCTCGATCACCGCTGTGGTCCCGGAGGCATCGTCGTTGGCTCCGTTCGCAATGGAATCACCGTCTACTGGGTCGAGTATGCCTATGCCATCGTAGTGGCCTCCAAAGAGCACAATCTCGTTTTCCCGCCTACCAGAAATCACGCCCACAACATTGGTGAGAGGGAGCTCCTCCAGGGGAGCAGTGATCTCGACTTCATAGGATGTCACCTGCGCCTCATCGGTGAGAACGCAAACCCGAGTGGCCCCTGACGGAGGATCCAAGAAAAGATCGTAGGACGAGGCCAGATCGTCTGCCATTCGGCTGAAGAACGCTTGATGGTTGGTGCTTATTAGGATGAGAGTGTTGCGATCGATCATGCGTCTCGAATTAACCCACTGAACAGGGTCCTCTGGTCCGATCACGATTACGTCGACGGAGTCACCGGTGGTCCAGCGGACTGAGGGAGATCCGGCCCACCCCGTGACTCGTTCGCTCGGGATGCTGATCCCGTTCAAGACAACCCTGCGCCTCTCAACCGGAAGCCGATAGACTGCGAATCGCTGCAGGTAATCGCCCAGATCATCGAACACCTCCAGCCCGATTGACTCGAACTCGTCGCGGATGAAGTCTGCCGCTTTGTCAATGGCGGGTGTGAACTTGCCCCGACCCAACATCCCATCTGCGCTCAGGGTGTTGATGACGCGCTCCACGCTGGCCACATCGATCTCGTGTTCTGAACGCTCGCACCCCACGAGGCAAAGGGCGACGATTACTGGAACCAAGGCCGGGCGCAGGCGCGGAACTCCTAAGCCGCCTGACACATGGAGTATTGCGATGGGAGTCTTCATGTTAACTCCGGTGCCCAACGTTTACGGTTATGCGTTTCAGCTGCGCCCACCGAAGCGCGGGGGTCAGATGAACAAAGGCAAGAAGCATGTGCTTTCCAACGTTGACGAGGCTACCGCGCAGCACGGCCCAAGGCCGTACGCCGATAGGCGGCAGCGCCAGCTGCAAACGCTGGTTAGGCGGCGCTCACGTACCCAGCGCCCACGCTGACCGCGCAAGTAGTAACATCCCCCCGAAGACAGCAGCTCCCCCTGTCAACTGACAGACCCACCAGCAAAGCAGAAGCCTCTCTCCTCTCTCATCGTAGGAACTTGGACTTCTAAGGCGCTTTGGGTACCACTCCCAAAGAACCTCCGAGCCTTTCAGCATAGGTTCCGTCCGGCACGTCTATTCGGTGGTTCGGCAGATTGACAGAGATGATTAGGCTCGACACCAAAAGTATTCCGCCGATCACAATGAGGCTAACACCGAGCCACGTCATGACACCTCTCCGATGCTAATCCTCCAGAACCGATCTGGGCGAGCCAGCATATCGGCTGCAGCCGATTGCGGCAAACACGAGAAGCGCCGTCTAAGGTTATGCGTTTCAGCTGCGCCCCACTGGAGCACGGGGGTCATACGAATCAAAGGCAGTCAGTACTTCTCTATCCAAAGCACAGGATCCTACCGCGCAGCAACGGCCAAGGGCCGTACGCCGATAGGCGGCAGCGCCAGCTGCAAACGCTGGTTTGACGGCAGCTACTGAGAAGAATCAACCGCAACCCATCGTGGCGGACTGTACTCTTTGACTCCCGCTGCACCTCGTACTCGATACACACCTGCAGGAAGGACATCGCCTCTCACGTGACCGCTCCAGACAAAGTGCTCGGTGCGCGTCTTCCCAGGATCTAGGCACAGGTCGCGGTAGTCAGCCGTGCATGTCCTGCTGATCGCCACAGAGTAGTTATGTCCGTCGACTCGCACGAGTGCATTGAGTTGACATGTGCTGCTGCCCTTGCCCCAGCAAGCACGAGTGTTCCCCGTGTTCTTCGCGGTAACCGTAAGCGTGACTGGTTCTGAGGGAGACGTGGTAGCACCGCTAGTTTCGAGAGTGACCACAAGGTCGTCATCACCAAAGAGCCCACAGGCAGTCACGGAAAAGATGAACCCGGCAGCAAGGAACAGGCACCAGCCAGTGAAAGGCTGGCTGCTACGTCGCGAGCCAATCATGGCAACCCCGCTCGCAGAAGCTTTAGTATCGATGTTCCGTCAGGACAGTTGAATTCCTCACCCTAAAAACGATCCACCAAGGCGTCGTGTGACAAGATCTGCTGGCCGTCTAACGGACATGCGTTTCAGCTGCGCCCCACCCGAACGCGGGGGTCATACGAACAAAGGCAATCAGTACGTCTCTAGTCCAAAATCAACGAGCCCGCTGCGCAGCACGGCCAAAGGCCGTACGCCGATAGGCGCAGCGCCAGATGCAAACGCTTGTTAGGCGGTGTGCCGCGGCTAGGAGTCCTGGTCCGGCGGCCCGAGCCCTGCCATCTCCCGTAGAGCTCGGTTAACGGATTCCGCATTCGGAAAGGCTGCGGCCACATCCGGGTCGAGAACCACGACGTTGCTCCCCTCGGCATACCGCGTCGCATACTTTCCCCGTTCGCCACGGCTGAAGTCGTACTCTTCCCTGAGACCGTCGCTGTCCTTCTTAGATTCCTTCTTCATAATCTCTGCGTTCGCGCCGTGTCGCTACACGTGCAGTAATGATCCGGATCCGATCTCCGTCATCCCGATGGGCAACCACTAGCAGCCGTTGCCGATACGAGAGCCCCACAGTGATGAAGCGTTCTTCGCCGGCGGAATGTTCCGGGTCGATTATGTCCCAAGCGTAGTTGAAACTGGATGATGGCTCCTTGCCGTCGTTCGAGCTAGACTGCTTGCCTCCGCGCCTCGATTCCTTCCTCTCCAATCCGCTCATCGAGATG
>JBDGZZ010000325.1:0-4527 GCA_039588335.1 Gemmatimonadota bacterium
ACTGCAGCGCCGCAGCAGGAGCGGAGAGCAACTGAACCCTGCTTGAGTTCTTGGTAGTCGGCTTCGTCGGCGGGGCGTTGGGTGCGCTCTTGGGGGTCGGCGGTGGAGTGATAATCGTACCAGGGTTATTGCTGTTCACAACGCTCGGATTTCGCAGTGCGGTGGCAACCAGCCTCGTGTGCATCGTCGCCACGGACGTGGCCGGTTCCGTCGTCTTCCTGAAACGCCGAGCGACCGAATTGCACCTCGCTACAACCCTGCAGTTCTTTACGGTTAGTGGTGCAGTGGCTGCAGGCCTTGTGGCGGCCTATGTTCCGGTCGCCTTTCTCTACTTCACTTTCGCCACCCTGTTGTTGGCAGTCTCTTACCTCATGTGGCCGCGGCCGACCCAGGACCACCCGCCAGGAGCAGCACCGGACTCACGTGACCGTCGCCGTGCGGCTGGCGCCTCTCTCGGTGCTGGAGTAATGGCCGGACTATTGGGTGTTGGAGGTGGTGTCCTCAACGTGCCCGTGCTTCATCTCCTTCTCAAGCGACCGTTCGAACGGGCAATAGCTACGAGCGTGTATATGGTGGGGATCACGGCGGCCGCCGGGGCGGCCGTCTATCTGGTTAGAGGAGATGCCCCGCTCGACGTCATAGGCGTCACCATGCTCGGCACGTTGGCGGGCGCCCGACTTTCGGCGTTGGCGGGTTTCAGGCTCGATCAAAGGGTTGTCAAGATTCTCTTTGTCCTACTACTCGTCTATACAGCTTTTCGGATGGGGGCACGTGGTATCGCACAGTTCTGAGCCCAGAGGTGTCGCTGACCTCGATCGTAGGTTGGCGATCACGCTCGGAATCCTCGAGGGAGTGGCGGTGATGCTCGTCCTCCTGGCCATCATCGCGGGACAGGCAGGAGGCAAGACGGTCCTTTCCGTGAACTCGGAGCAGCTAGTACTCGTAGGAACATGGTGTCTAATCGGAGCCCCCGTCTTGGCGCTCTTGCCACTCACAGCGCATTTCCTGTCTGACAAGTCCAAGACTGGCTGGTACGCACTTGGGACGCTGGCGATAACCGTGGTCGGCGTGTTGCTGGCTGCGCGATGAAACCTACCTGCCTCGGTCTGATCGGACTCGGTGTGGTGGGTCGCTGCATGGCAGGCCAGTCGATTAGGGCCGGTGTGCGAAAGATCGTCGGGTACTCGAAGCACCGTGCGGAAGTGGTGGAAGCTGCGAAGAAGGGGCTGATCGCTGAAGTAGTAACGTCTCCGAAACAGGTGGCACGGCTGGCCGACCTCGTCGTGATCGATGGCGGTGTGTCTGAGACCATCACTCTTCTTCGGGAGGTTGCCAGCACCCTAATAGATCGGAATGCGTATTGTACCGACCTCAGTCCAGTCAAGGAACCTGTGATGGAGGCTGCCGCGGGTCTGGGACTGCATGATCGTTTTGCCGGCTCCAATGCTCTTGCGGGCTGTGACGGCGGCGGCTCAGCTAACACCGGAGCCAATCTTTTTCGTGAAGGAGTTGTCTACGTCATCCCTGTCGGGCCAGCTCAGACAGCCGCGAACGAAGTGGCCGATTTTTGGCAACGGGTGCAAGGCGTGGAGCCGGTGATCTGTGATGCGGAGTCACATGACCGGCTGGTTGGTTGGACTAGCCATCTGCCGCATGCCGTCGCCGCTGCGCTAGCGGTGACGTTGGCAAAGCATGGCCCTAGGGGAGTCACCTATGATCCTGACACCCTGGCAACCACCGAGGCGGCTGCGGGAGATGTAGACGCATGGGCAGATAATCTGCTCCACAACAGGGCACGGGTGATCGACGCGATCGGCGAGGCCGAGTCAGGTCTGCAACGTCTCAAGCAGGCGCTCGTCGCAGGCGATTCAGTGGCGGTTCGGGGCTGGCTGCAGGAAGGCCACCGCTGGAGAGTCGAGGTCGGCAAGTGAGGGTGGAAGGATCGATTCGACCGCCGGGTGACAAGAGCATAACACACCGGGCGCTTATCATTGCGGCCTTGTCGCGGACACGCGTGCAACTGACGGGTGTTCTGACGGCTGCCGATGCCAAGAGCACGGCTCGAGTGTTGCGCCAGCTTGGTGCCGGAGTCGGTCAACTGCGACGAGGACAAGGACTGGAGGTGCGCGGCAAGGCCTGGCGCCGACCCAAAGGGACTTTGAATTGCGGGAACTCAGGCACCACCGCTCGCCTCATGCTCGGTTGCCTGGCTGGCCACCGATTCGAATCTCGCCTGACTGGTGACGCTTCTCTCAGGCGCCGCCCGATGCGCCGCGTGACTGAGCCGCTCACGGCAATGGGTGCGGTCGTGAAGGAGGTAACCCGAGACCGGCTCCCACTTTCCATTTGTGGCGGTTCCCTATCGTCCTCCTTTCGGTTCCGGAGCCCCGTTCCGAGCGCCCAAATCAAGAGTGCCATTCTACTGGCCGGCCTGACGGGCGGCGTGCCGACGACGGTGGTAGAACCAGCCCGTTCGCGGGATCACACGGAGCGTCTGTTCAGGTACCTGGGGTTCGACCTGGAGGCCAAGGGTAAGGAGGTATCATTCAAGGGCCCCGGGGGCACCTGGCCGAGAATCGAGTCCTTTGATCTCCAGATCCCGGGAGATGCCTCGTCGGCTGCGTTTCTGGTGGCAGTGGGGCTACTGGCTGACTCGGGTCAGCTGCGGATCGAGAACGTCGGTGTGAATCCGACGCGGGCCGGTTTCCTAACAGTGTTGCATCGCATGGGTGCATGCGTAGTGGTTGAGAACGAGGCCGAAGTTTGCGGTGAGCCGGTGGCCGACCTGGTAGTTTCCCCGGCGAGGCTCAATGGTACGGAAGTGACGGCAACCGAAATCCCGGGGCTGATCGACGAGATCCCCATGCTGGCGGGCCTTGCCGCCAGGGCAGAAGGTGAGACGATCTTTCGATCTGTAGGTGAGCTACGGGTTAAAGAGAGCAACCGTCTGGTCCTGATAGCTCAGAACCTCCGTTCATTGGGAGCCACCGCCGATGTGGATGGGGATGATCTGGTGGTGGTAGGGTCGGATCGACCGCTGAGAGGCCGGGTCGATACGGCGCGCGATCACAGGTTGGCGATGGCTTTCGGAGTCTTGGGGACGATGAGGGGTGCGAAGGTCGAGCTTTCGGAGGCGGGGTCGGCCGGTGTTTCCTATCCCGGTTTCTTCGAGGATCTGGCCATGGTGATGACTAGATGACTGTGCGGGTAATTGCGATCGACGGGCCGGCCGGGTCGGGTAAGTCGACCACCGCCAAGGCGGTTGCAGGGAAACTCGGGCTTGCCCATTTGGACAGCGGCGCGCTGTACCGCTCGGCGACGCTCGCCGCCCTCGACGCGGGCAGCGAACTCACGGGGCAAAGGATAGTGGGGCTGGCCCTATCACTGCCCGTTAGGCTGCGGCTGAGTGAGAAGGGATATCGGCCCGAAGTAGCAGGTGTGGACGTATCGCGCGAGATCAGGTCTGATCGCGTGACCGCCCGGGTCTCAGAGGTCTCGGCATTGCCGGAATTGCGGCAATGGGTGAACCAGGCCCTGCGGGATGCGGCTTTGCTGCACCCCAAGGGGGTAGTTGTGGACGGCCGGGACATTGGCACGGTCGTCTTTCCTGATGCGGTGGTGAAGGTCTTTCTCACTGCCGAAGGTGACGAGCGGGCCCGAAGGAGGCTCCGGCAACTAGGTCGCGAGACAGATTCCGAAAGCGTGCGGAGGACCAACGCCGATATTGCCGAGCGAGACCGGAAGGACTCGACCCGGGCCGTGGCACCGCTCACCAAGGCCGAAGACGCCGTGCTCGTGGACACCACCAACCTCAGTTTCGACCAGCAGGTGGATCTGGTGGTGGGGATGAGCCGGAAGGCGTTCCAATAGCTTGACATAGCCCAGATCGAGATCTATGCTACGAGGCTAGCCACGTCCATGAGGGGCGTGGCGTCCTGGTTCATTTAACGTAGTTTCGGAAGCTAGTTCTACATGGTTGACGAGTCCCACGAAATCACAACCCCAGCCGGTGCAGGGCCTTCGGTTGTGTCATCCGAGTCCTCCACTCTCAGAGTCCGTCCTGATCTCTACGACGAAGACTACAGTGACGAAGAATACGCCCAGATGCTCGAGCTGTACGAGGGCACCCTCCAGAGCATCGCTGAAGGCGAAATCGTCCGATCCAAGGTTCTCAGGGTAACCGACACGCACGTAATCCTCGACGTCGGTTTCAAATCCGAGGGTGCGGTTCCGATTGAGCAATTCAAAGATCCCGGTTCGATCGAGCCAGGCGACGGGGTAGAGGTATTCCTAGAACGTCTGGAGGATGAAGACGGCGCCGTCGTGTTGTCCAAGAAGAAGGCCGACTTCATGCGGGTCTGGGAGAGAATCCGCGAGGCCCATGAGAACGACGAGCCTGTCATGGGCATGCTCCAGAAGAAGATCAAGGGCGGTGTCGTAGTCGATCTGATGGGTGTCGACGCGTTTCTACCCGGTAGCCAAATAGCCTTACGTCGCGTACCGAACATAGATGAACTCCTGGGGCAG
>JBDGZZ010000326.1:0-5064 GCA_039588335.1 Gemmatimonadota bacterium
GCCCCAAAACGTGACTCCCACAGCATGCTGGTGCATGTCGATGATTGGAGCCGGCGTTTGCGCACTTAGGACCAGTGGCAGAGTCACGGCCAAGAGCAATGTGATCTGACTGGATCTCATGTCGGTACCGCCTGGTCTATGCGGAAGAGCGTGTTCCGCCTAACGGATTGGCAAATAAGCTGCGAACGCAGATTCACCAGGTGCATGAGACTTCTCGGCCTTATCGATCTCAAGATGCTCACAAATCAACCACTCCTATAGCGTTCGCCAGCTTCAGTTGCCTGTTAGCCTGCTACCCATGGGATTATCTTTCCCAAGGAGCCACACGGGGCACTCAGGATGCGCAACTACACTGCAGTTATCGAACGCGACGCGGACACTGGCCTCTTCGTAGGGTACGTACCCGGCTGGAAAGGTGCTCATTCCCAGGGAGCCTCCGTCGACGAGCTCTTGGCCAACTTGGCCGAAGTCGTCAAGATGCTTCTGGAGGATGGCGAACCAACCCTCGACGCGGAGTTCGTTGGCACCCATACGGTCAGGGTAGCCTGAGCCTTGGGCTCCATCCCTGTGATGAAGCCGGGCGAGGTAGAGGCCATCCTCAAACGGCTCGGCTTCGAATTGGTGCGCCAACGCGGCTCCCACCGTCAATACCGCCACCAAGACGGCCGTGGGACGACAATCCCTTTCCATTCCGGCAGAGACATTGCCCCTACACTCCTTCGAAGGATCGTGAAAGACATCGGCCTTTCCGTTGAAGAATTCCTCAGGTCACGATCGTAGCAGGCTAACTCTAAATGAACTGACCAGCATAACTGCATATCCTACACGTCCTTCGCAGTATATCAACAGCTCCTATTGAGAGCTGTCTGCGGTAGGCAAAGCAATGCTTGCACTTGGCCGAGAGCATCGCGTTGAGTAGGAGTGTTAGGCTGCGAGAGTCTTGCGACATAACATGTAGGCCCGATTTGGCCGAAGCGAGACCCTCAGCCGCTCAGCAAGTCTACAGGACTCCGTACTCCCAACCCAGGCCGGTTGAGCACGTGAGTGTATATCATGGTCGTGCTTACGCGTGATGAGGTACGACTGGTGTAATGGCGCGGTCGTATCGCCCGCCGCAACGCCCCGATGAGAGTTCGCGGTTCATCGCGGGCTCTTTACATGGCCCACGATAGGGATATGGCACTGATGGGCCATCGCCCCATTAACGCCAAAAGGTGCGAATTAACCCCGTCGCGCCAATCGTTGCCTCACCCTCTCAACCGCCGGCCACCACTTCCTTGATGTATGTTCACTCCATCGGCTGCACCGCCGGCAGGATCCGCTCCTGCAACGCGCGCCAAGTGGACCGGTTGCCACCGCCGTGAATGTTCCAGCCGTTGAAGACCACGACGATGTCGTGCTCCGGCGAGACCATCACGTACTGCCCACCGTAGCCGTTGCCCGCGAAGATGCGGGTCGTTCCATCCTCGTGATCCGGCACCCACCACTGGTAGGCGTAACCGGGATCGCGCCGATCGTTGTCGGGAGCAACGTCGGGCACAACCGGAGACGTCGATGCCTCGACCCACTCACGTGAAACGATCTGGCGGCCGTCCCATTCACCACCTCTCAGATAGAGATACCCGAAACGCGCTAGATCTTCAGTAGACAGGTACAATCCTCCTTCAGTATCCGCCTCACCATCAGGTGTGATCTTCCAATAGAATTCAGTGATGCCGATCGGATCGAACAGCCGCTCCGTGGCCCATTCATCGATCCGCTGGCTGGTGGCTTCGCGCAGTATCTTGCCCAACAACACGCTCACACCGTCGTTGTACTGGTAACGCTCACCGGGAATCGTATCGGTGGGTTGCTCCAACACGAACCGAATCCACTCGTCGCTTGCCTCGAGCTGGATAGTACTGTGCTCCGCACTCTCATAGCCGCCGGTCGTGACCCAATGCAAGCCACTCCTCATAGTGAGGAAGTCTTCGAGAGTGGTCGACTCCTTGCGCTCATCGGTAACGTATGGCTCATATGCCTCGAAGAACGGCATGACTGGTGTATCTACACCTCCCAGCAGACCCTCGTCCATTGCGATACCCAGCGCCGCCGACGTGACACTCTTGGTCACCGATTGCAGCGAGTGTAGCTCTGTTCCCTTCAAGTACGGATGCCAGTCGGGATGGTCGTAGTTGTACATGTGGTTTGTGGTGTCGTACTCGGCGGCGATCGCAGCGTAGTCCTGCGCGAAACGATGATTCGCCACTACATACCCGTTCCTGATCAACATGAACGCGTCGACCAGCCCGTAATCACCCGACTCGATGTCGGCGACAAGCGAATCGATCGCGGCGTCATTGATGCCCTGTGCCTCAGGCGATGACGTAGGCCACGTGTCGCCCGGCCAAAGCTGCGCAGAATCAGTCTGACCAGCGCGGCAGGCAACGAGCCCCGACAACATCAAGAGGACGGCACAGATGCTTGATCGAACGTTTCGGTAACGCGTCATGTGGAGCTCCCTGGTACGTTCACACTCTCGAGATGTGAGCGATGGAGGCAGGCGAAGTCCGGCTAATCCACTGAGAAGTGGCCGAGCCGTACTTCTTCGAGTGTCAGCCCCTCGCACAGTGCGTCCAACTCGGCAAACTCACTAGCGAAGGTCTGGCGAAACCGGTCATACGCTTGCTGGGACTCCCAAGTATCGATGGTGACATAGCGGTACGGGTCGTCGAGATCGGTCAGCAGTTCGGTTCGCAGGTAGCCAGTCGCGCGCCGGAACAGAGCAACCCATGCCCCCTCGGCACCATACTTCTCCTGGAACTGCGCTGTGGCCTCAGGCCGCACTCGATATTCCCACAGATAGACGTACATGTCTCTATCTCTGTTGCGCCGGGTCGAGCTTGAAGAAATCTACCAGCAACTGATACAGCTGCGGCTGATCGTTGCGTAGCTCAACCGGCTTCTCGAAGAACGTCTCGGTGGCGACCGCGAAGAACTCCGCACGATTCTCTGCCCCATATGCGTCGAGCGTGGTCCGCTCACCCCGCTCGACACGAGCAACGTGCTCGGCAAACTGCTCGGAAAGGAGTGCCGCCCAGACACGGTAGGCGGAAGCCGAGTCGAGTACCGGCACACCGTCCATGCCGCCATCCTCAGCGTCGAGCATGTGCGCAAACTCGTGAATCACGACGTTGTCACCATCGGTTGCAACGATGGCGTCGTGTTGCACCGAGTCCCAGCCGAGGATTACCACACCTGATTGCCATGCTTGACCACGTGCGGGCACGTTGGGGTGAACGACCTGACCCGTCCCGTGAAACGCAACGGTCTTGGGTACGAAACTCGATGGATAGACGAGAACGCGGTCGACCCGCGTGTACCTCGGATACGGCATCTTGAGTAGGAGGAGACAGGCCTGCGCTGCGATCGTGACCCGTATCTCCTCGGTCACCTCAAGACCTGCGCAGCCTTCGATGGGAATCTCTCGTAAGAAGAGCTGCATTAGACGATGGAGGTGTGCACGGTCATTCGGGGAGAGGCTCGCGGCCAAGGGTACACTGCCTTCAATCAGTTTGGGCCACGTATCGGGAATCGGATCAGTTGGCAGTCGCACCCGGGCACCGGGCACAAGCCGAGCAAGGAATTTGACGACGCCCTCGACGAACCGACTCACGGGTATGCCTCAGTTACGCCCTGAGCCGGGCTCGCGCAAAAGCCTCATCGGTGTCTTCAGCTGCACGCATCGTCACATGCACGGACATACCTTCCACTCTGCTAGTGCGTACGCCTAACGGCTCGGCGCTCAGTTGCGTGGCGCAGGCCCCAGATGGCGGCTGAGGCAACCGATTTCAATGCCAGGCCGTACCAGAGGCCAATATGAAGCGCCCTGCGCCACAGCAGCTGCTGCGCTCTGTTAGGCAGCGTGCTTCTCGGAATCCAGAATCAATTTAGACCTCGATACACAGCCGCTCGGAACTGCTTCTGTATCTCCCCGGAGTATGGGACAGTCCGTGTCATAAACAACCCGTAGATGTTCTTCTCGTAGTCGATCCAGAAATGAGTATTGTGGTAGCCTGACCAGCCAAAGATGCCCCGCGAGGACCCCGTGCCGTCCAGAGCAGGCTCGCTCAGGATGAACAGGGAGTAGCCATAGTCCATGCCGCTGTTGTATCCCCTGGTCAGTCCTCCCTCTGTGATCACCGCGGTCATCATCTCTATGGACCGCTCGTTGAGAATTCGCGTGCCCCGGTAGGTACCTCTCCCCAGCAGCATCTCGCAGAAGCGCCGGTAGTCGTCGAATGTGCTGACGAGGCCCTCGCCTCCAAACTGCGCCTTCGTACCCGGCGCATAGAAAAGCTCATCATGAGCGGTCGAAAAGGTCGAGATGCCTTCGTCGAACCTATCGTCTACTTCTGGTGGGTCGGGCTTCTTGAACAAGACCTGGAAGCGCTTCCGGTCATCAGGCGACAACTCGAATTTGGTGTTGGCCATGCCAAGAGGTTCGAAGATGGCCTCGCTCAAAAACTCAAAAACTCAAAGAACTCTTTGCCCGAAAGAACCTCGACGACGCGGCCCAGAATCGCTTGGTTGATGCCGTATCGATATTCCGTTCCAGGTTCGAACTCGACTGGATGAGCTGCAACATCCCTCACGAACTGATCCAGATTCTCGTAGGGGTCCAAATGGCTCGGGCCCTTTTCTTGTTCGTAGTAGCCGTAGCCACTCCTATGGGAGAGAAGATGGACGATCTGCAGCTCATTCTCACAGCGATAGATCTGTCCATCCTCGTCTTTGCAGTTCAAGGTTGAGAAATAGGGGATGTACTTCGATACTGGATCACTTACTTCGTACAACCCTCTTTCGTGCAGGATCATCATTGCCGCAATGGTGATCGGCTTGGACATCGACCAGATCGGAAAAATGGTATTCGGTGATATGGGTGCGTCGCCGGCAAGGCCAGAGTTGACCATCGAATAAGCGACGGTGTCCCCACCCCTGAATACGCCCGCAACACTTCCTCCCGTGACTCCCCTGGCAATCAGTGCGCGCTGGTAGGCCTCGATGTTCTGCTGCACGACCTGA
>JBDGZZ010000327.1:0-4504 GCA_039588335.1 Gemmatimonadota bacterium
AGTGCCTGGCCCAGCTCGAAGTCCGTGAGATCCGTGCCACGCTCCAGTATGTAATCGCGCGCGAAAGCGTGTACGCGATCGAAGTAGCGATAGGCGCGTTGAGTGAGAGCCAGCTCTTCTGGGGTTTTCACCTGCTGCATTGCAGTGCAGTCACCCTGCACATTCACGAACCGCGTTCCCGGGATCACCTTGCGGACACTCGCTAGCTGTTCGGCGGACAGTGTCCAGTCGGCAGCGACGGTACCACCTGTCAGGCCACGCTTCTCGAGTCCCTCGAGCATCCACTCGAACAGATCGACGCGCGGGCCCTGCGCTACCTGGCCGCGGTTGGGGAAACCACCGTCGGCGTGCGGATAGCAGAAGTAGTACTCGTTCTCCGTACTCCACCACGACTCGACCAGGTCGCGATCGATGCCGGGCGAGTACCAGTAGAGCGTATCATCTTCGTCTGATTTGAGTACTGCCCAGGTCGAGCGCTCTCCACTCCCCCTGAAGCAACCGGTGTAATAAACCATGTTCTGGTCGTTGCCGAGCACGATCGCGTCGGCGCCACGGGCAGTAACACGAGCTTTGAGTTCGCGGGCTCTCGCCTGGTGCCACTCCAACGGAAGACGATCGTACCCAAGCGGTGCTGGCTCCAAGTGGTCAGGGTCGGGCTGGAGTAGGCGTTCAGAGTCACCTGGATTCTGTCCCTTCGGTGTGCAGGCGAGCGCGCCCGCCGCCGAACTGGCCGTTGCGAGCCCGGTTCCCATTTGACGGATGAACTGCCGCCGGGAAGTGGTCATGTGTGCCTCCGGGGGCTTTCGTAGGTCTTGATGCAACTTGCACATTGTGGTCGCAAGCTCCAAATACGGATCTGCACTTCGAATACTGATCGACGCTCCGCAAAACGCAGTCGACAAGTTGGGCAGCTGAGAACCTCTGGCCACTCTCTGCGGCAAGGCGTAGCTTAGGTCGTCGTCAGAGGGGTTAGCTCAATGTCGGACGTTCTGGACCAACTCAACCGAGCTCTAGCCGAGCGATACCGCGTCGAGCGGGCGATCGGAACCGGAGGTATGGCCACCGTCTACCTCGGGCGAGATCTCAAGTACGATCGTCAAGTTGCCATCAAGGTCATCAAGCCAGAAATATCCGCCGCCGTGGTGGCTGAGCGATTTCTTCGCGAGATACAAGTCGTTGCCCGGCTCCACCACCCGCACATACTCCCCCTCTTTGACTCGGGCGAATCGGATGATTGGCTCTATTGTGTGGTTCCCTTCATTGACGGTGAGTCACTGCGCACAAAGCTCTCTCGTGAAGGCGAGCTGCCGGTGATGGAAGCGATGAAGATCCTGCGGGATGTAGCTGACGCGCTGGCACACGCGCATGCACAGGGTTTCGTCCACTGTCGCATCACTCCGGAGAACGTGATGCTGTCCAAGCGTCACGCAGTCGTTACGGACTTCGGGATTACGGCAGCGGTCTCGAGCGGTGGCCACCTGACGACGCTGGCGGGCGGGTTCGTTGTAGGCACACCACTTTACATGGCTCCCGAGCAAGTCGTCGGGGACACGCGCGTTGATGGTCGAGCCGACATCTATGCGCTAGGCGTCTTGGCCTACGAAATGCTCACTGGAAGACCGCCGTTTCTGGGCACTACAGCTGAGGAGTTGTTGTCGGCCCAGGTGTCGGTGACACCCGTTGCCGTGAAAGTACTACGCGATACCGTACCCTCGGCTCTCGACCAAATGGTGATGCAG
Organism: Gemmatimonadota bacterium; assembly: GCA_039588335.1. Lineage (GTDB taxonomy): Bacteria > Gemmatimonadota > Gemmatimonadetes > Gemmatimonadales > GWC2-71-9. Next base: position 1,740 of record JBDGZZ010000327.1, read on the forward strand.
TGTATGCAGAAACGACCGGCGGATCGGATACAGACCGCCGACGCGGTGCTGTCACAAACCGAGAGGCTACTGTCTCCCCCCGCCGAACTGCAGCCGGTTGCTAAATCCGAGTCGACGGGTCAAATGCAGGTGGATTCTCGTTTTGTAGATTCAGACACTTCTGATCCGCTTGAGCGCCTGAAAGCGGTCCTTTCCGACCGGTACGAGATAGAGCGTGCCATCGGTAGCGGTGGCATGGCAGTGGTGTTTGTGGCGCAAGATCGCAAACATCCCCGGAAAGTGGCCATTAAGGTACTTAGACCTGAGCTTGCGGCCGTTGTAGGACGTGAACGCTTCCTGCAAGAGATCGCGATGGTTGCCGCTCTTAGACATCCACACATAATGCCACTGTACGACTCCGGAGAAGTTGGCAGCCTGCTGTACTATGTCATGCCGTTTGTCGAAGGTGCGTCCCTTCGTGAGAAGATGAATAGGGAAGCGCAGCTGCCCGTCGACGAAGCGGTCCATATCACCTGCGAGGTCGCCAACGCACTCGGCAGTGCGCACCGTAAGAAGGTCATCCATCGTGACATCAAGCCTGAGAACATAATGTTCGAAGAAGGCCATGCCATTGTGACAGATTTTGGTATTGCCCGGCCGATGTCGGTGACCGACGGTGCGAGAATCACGGATGAAGGCCAATCACCGCTCACGCCTACGTATGCTTCTCCCGAACAGGCTAGCGGCGAGTGGAACATCGACGGTCGCAGCGACATCTATTCGCTGGCATGTGTGTTGTACGAAATGCTGGCAGGTGAACCGCCATTCGAGGGTTCCACGGTCGAGAGTGTTGTGGCAAAGCACATCAGCGCTACTCCAACACCGTTGGATGCGCTTCGATCGACCATCCCACCGCATGTGGCCCAGGCCGTGAACCAGGCATTGGCCAAGGCGCCGGTGGATAGGTTTGACTCAGCCGAGGACTTTGTCCGAGCTCTGAACGCAGCTGAAGTGGCAAGCAAGGCTCCTGGGGGTGCAAGGGGCGATAGTGCAGATTCGGGCTCGCCACTGGTTACAGATGTGACGCTCGAGGAAATCGCACAGGTCGATTCTCGAGTGGACGACGTGATGACAGTGGCGGGTGAAACGCCAAGAACGACCGTTTGGGCGCATCGTGCCAGGCACCGCGGACGGGTATGGGCTGTGGTTGCCAGTGTGGCCACGATCGCTGTCGTGGTCGTGGTAGGTGTGCGCAGCATGCGACCCGCACAAGAGACTGTTGCTTCTGTGTCCAGTGATTCGCTCAGTATGGTTGGGGGAGTCGAGGGATTGAGATCGTCCGTCCGCGATTTGATCATGCAGGCCAATCTGGACGAGTCCACCACCAGTATGCTGCTAACAGGCGCCGACTCCAGTGCCGCTCTTCTCCTGGGGCCTGATACCGGATCTCAGTACAGGGAACTGTTCCGCCAGCGACTACAGATCCTCATGGACCGGGGCTCTTTGTCGACCTCTGATGGAGAATCGATGTTAGCGAAGTTGGATTCGGTGCTGGCAGGAATAGGAATGAGGTAGATTCGGTCTGTACCGCTCTCCGCTCTCCGCTCTCCGCTCTCCGCTCCCCGCAATTCACACCTCTCTCAGCTGCGATAGCTATCCGGGTTCAGCATCAACGGTGTTGCGTTGTCGCCACTCTTGCAGCCCCCGGTACCGGAGCACAGAATACGCTGCCCTCAGGTCACTCGTGCTACGGAGACAGCACGCAAGTGGTCTCTTTGTTTTCCGAGAAACATCGAGATTCAACTAACCCAGGCGAAGGCATGGTAGGATGGATCAGATCCCATGCTTTGGCCGTCAAATGAGGGCTGATTCCATGAAACGGTTTGGCTTACTGCCGATTGCCGTATTAGTACTCGCGAGCTGCGAGAACGCCTCGCAGCCGGTGGACGAACAGGCTTTATCAACCTTGGCACCTCAGCTGGCGATCACCGTGCCGAGCGAGACAGACGTTTCCGTAACAGTACTTGGTTTCGGGCAGGCGAATGATATCAACCAACCAGGCCAAGTGGTCGGCTATGGTTGGAACGCCGATGATGAGCAGATCGCCGTGATGTGGGACCGCGGCGAGATGATCGACCTAGGAGCCCCCCCGGGCGTGGAGCTGCAGGGAGTGGCGATCAACGACCGCGGACAGGTGGTGATTGGGATTCCCCGGTTTGCATCGAGCGATCCCTTGGCCTTTCTGTGGGAGCGCGGGAAGCTCACGCTGATCGCCGCCGACGCGCGGGTAACGGCGATCAACTCGAGGGGACAAGTCACTGGCTGGCACCTCGACGGCTCCGACGTGGCCTTCGTGTGGCGGAAAGACAAGTTCACATATATCAGTCCGCTATCCGGCTACACGGCAACTAGGGTTTTTGACGTAAACGATGGTGGTACGGTAGTAGGATTCTTCGGGGGCGGAGGTCTTCCCACGACGGCATTCGTGTGGGACAAGGGAACCAGTCAACTACTGTCAACACCAGATGGGTACACCAGCCGCGCATTCGGGATCAATAACCGCGGAGACGTAGTCGGCCGAATCAACTCGTCGGATGGTGTCGAGCATGCGGCTCTGTGGCGCAATGGGGTGCTCGTCGAGTTGGAGGACTTGGGTGGGACCAACTCACATGCGGAGGACATCAATGCACGGGGTGAAGTTGTAGGAAGGTCACAACTATTCCAGCGGCCCCCGGCGGAATGGACTCGGCCGGTCTTGTGGTACGGCGGCGAAGTGGTGAACCTCG
>JBDGZZ010000328.1:0-4870 GCA_039588335.1 Gemmatimonadota bacterium
GGAACGCTGCAATGGCCCATGGACGGACCAGTGCTGTACAGCTTCGGCCGTGCGCCCGGTCCGGACGGAACGCACATACGCTATGAAGGCATCGGGATAGCAGCGGACGTTGGAACCCCAGTCAAGTCGGTAGCCACCGGGTACGTTGAGCACGCCGGGCTGCTGGGAATATTCGGCCCGTCAATTATTATCGATCACGGCAACGGCTTCCGGACTACCTATCTCTACCTATCCCGCTTCGACGTGGATGCCGGAACCACCGTTGTGGCGGGACAGGTAATTGGCCGCTCCGGTGGCGCGCGGTCGAATGAAGGCCCACACATTGAGTTCCAGATCAGGCAATCAGTAGGCGGGCGGCCTCTGGCGCTCGATCCGCAGAACTGGCTCGTTCGGAAACGGTAGATACGAAGCACCCCTTCCCCTTCCTAAATCCTGTCCCGTGTATTAAGTCATACGTATGAATGATACCGCCCAAGACCTGCTCGACGCGGCCACTGAGCTATTCGCCAAGAGAGGGTACGAGGGCACTTCGACACGGGCCATAGCCATAGCCGCCGGGGCCAACCTCGGAGCAATCACCTACCACTTCGGATCGAAAGAGGCCCTCTACGAGGCAGTCTTTTCGGGCCTTGCTACTCCGATGCGGCCATTCGTGGTGGAGGCAGTCGGCACGGGCGGACCCCCCACCGACCGGATCGAGCAGTTCGTCAGGGCCATGTTCCGTTACCTGAGGGAACACCCCGAACTTCCTCGACTGATGGTGCAACACTTCGCCGGGCCACGAGCGCTTCCTGCCGCTGGGCGCCGTACCATGCAGGGCAACATCGATCAAATAGCCGCGCTCATTGCCGAGGGCCAGGAGAACGGGACCATCAGACCCGGCGACCCCAGGTTCATGGCACTCAGCATCGGCTCGCAACCGATTTTCTTCAGTCTAGCCCGTCAACCTCTTCGAGAGGGGGCGGCCATCGATCAAGACGACCCGGTCATGAGTCAGGCAATCGTGGACAGTGTGGTGGAGTTCATCCGGGCTGGCTTGTTCAACAACCCGGTGGAATCATGATTCATTCATCAACTAGATCCGCAGCGTATCGGCTGGCGCCACTCATTATGCTGTCCGGGATGGCGTCACTCGCGCATGGCCAGGAGACACCGGCAGGATCGTTGACCCTCCGGCAAGCGGTCACTCGCGCCCTCGAATACCATCCTTCGCTCAGGGCGGCCGACGCGGGTGTGAGGGCGGCCTCCGCAACCGTGGGAGAAGCGACCTCTGAATGGTGGCCCAAGCTTTCCTTCGAAGCGTCCGCGACTCGTTTTGAAGAACCGATGCTGACCTCACCGATTCACGAGTTTGCAGTGGAGGCCATTCCCCCCTTCGACAGAACGCTCTACGGAGGCAGCGCCATGCTGGGCTTCAACCTGTTCGACGGCGGGGCCCGCTCGGCCCGGGTAGGCGGGGCCCTTGCCGAGGCCCGGGGAGCAGGCGCAGCCAGTGAATCGACTCGGCACGCCCTCATCTCCCGAGTTGCCCTCACCTACCTCGGCGTTCTCAGCGCACAGGGAGTGCTCGAGGCCCACGAGCGCCAGCTCGTGGCTTTGGCGGCCGAACGCGACCGCGTGCAGCGCCGTCTGGCCGAGGGAACAGCGGCTCGGGTGGAGTTGCTGCGCGCCGATGCCGCCATTGCAGCCTCTCAGGCGGAACGGGTCGTGGCGGCCGCGCGCCTCGAAGTGGCGCAGCGTGACCTCGCGCGCCTCACCGGGGCTTCCACCGAGGAGACCGGGGCCGATCGCTTGGTCCCCGTCTCGCTACGAGACACCTCCGGGTACTCTGGGAACCGTGCCACCTTTCTTGCGCTGGCTGACTCGGCCAACCCAGGGCTGCGCCAAGCCCGTGAGCGAGCAACATCGGCGGAATCGAAACGCAAGGCCGCCGTTGCCGCGTGGCTCCCCAGCTTCGAACTCTTCGGCGGCTACATCGGTTACGGATACCCGGACGGCTTCACGACCGAATGGCAGGTCGGAGCCCGGGTCCGTTACCCGATCTTTACAGGTTTCGCCCGATCGAGCGCAATAACCCGCGCCAGCGCCTTGCGCGACGCGGCGCACGAAGAGGTTCGGCTGGAGGAACTGGCCCTGCAGGAGTCACTGGATCGCGCCGTAACGGTTACCGATGAAATACGCGCGCGGGTGATAGCCCTGAGCATTGCGGTCGAGCACCTGGCCGAGGTGACTCGGATCGAGCAACTGGCGCTCGATGCCGGCGCAAGTACTCAAACTGACTATCTCCAAGCGGAGGCCGAACTCCTCCGAGCGCGCGCGATCCTGATCGAGGCACGGCACGGCGAGATAGCAGCCCGGATCGAATTAGCGAGGATAGCCGGTGAACTCAGTGAGGCGTGGCTTGACCGCGCCGTGGAGATTGCGAGATGAACAAGAGACGACGCATAGCGATAGTCGTTGTAGTGCTCGTGGTAGTCGCCGCCATTCTGAGGTTCACCGTCTTTTCCCCCGACGGTCACACCGGCCAGATCCTGGCGTCCGGCACAGTGGAAGCAACCGAGGCAGACCTTGGGTTCCAGATGGCTGGCCGCATAGAGCAAATCGACGTTCTCGAAGGAGACGCGGTGGTCAGGATGGCTGAGCTGGCTCAACTCGATCGCACCGAATTGTTGGCGCGACGCCGAGCCACGACTGCGCAGCTGGACGCGACTCGTGCCGTTCTACGCGAACTCGAGACCGGTTCTCGCTCGGAGGAGATCGCTCAAGCACGCGCTGCTCAGCGTGGCGCCGAGCAAAGCGTAGACAACGCCAGGCGAGATTATGATCGAGTAAAACGTTTGCATGAGGGCGGTGCCGTAAGCCGTCAGTCGCTGGACCATCAAGAAACTGCTTTGGATCTCGCGCAAGCTGAATACGATCGTGTAAGCGAGCAGTTACAGTTGCTCGAGACCGGACCCCGAGCGGAACGCATTGCGGCACAGCGCGCAGTGGTAGCCCAGGCTGAAGCCAGCGTCGGACAGGTAGACGCTGCGATCGAGTACAGCGTGATCAAGGCTCCGTTCGACGGGTTGGTATCTCTCCGACACCGTGAGCCGGGAGAAATAGTTCAGCCGGGAGCACCGGTGCTGACGATAATCAACCCGGACGATCGATGGGTGCGGATCTACGTGAGGGGAGACGAGGTGGGTAGGGTAAAGATCGGTCAGGCCGCCACGATCACCGCCGACTCTTATCCGGACCGTGAATACGAAGGCAGAGTGATCTTCATTGCGAGTGAAGCCGAGTTCACCCCTCGCAACGTCCAGACGACCGCCGAGAGGGTGAAGCTAGTGTACCGAATCAAGGTGCGGATAACTGGAGATCCTTCCTTCGACCTCAAACCGGGCCTCGCAGCCGACGTGCGGCTCCAAGAAGACGACAGTTGACGGCCACAACTGAACCTGCGGTCAAGCTGTCGTCGCTGACGCGTCATTTCGGTGACATCTGCGCAGTAGATAGCCTGACGCTCGAGGTTGCACGCGGAGAGTTGTTTGGCATCGTCGGGCCAGACGGAGCGGGCAAGACAACGACACTCAGAATGTTGTCCGGCGTGCTACGACCTACCTCTGGAGATGCGACGGTCGCAGGAGTGAGCTTAGTGCATGACCCCGAAGGTGTGAAGCCTCACATCGCATATATGTCCCAGCGCTTCGGGCTCTACACCGATCTCACCGTACGTGAAAACATCGACTTCTACGCAGATCTCTATCAGGTTCCCCATTCTGAGCGGCCGGCGCGCATTGACCGACTCTATCAGTTTTCCGCACTCGGGCCATTCGAGAATCGGCTGGCCGGTCAGCTATCGGGTGGAATGAAACAGAAGCTGTCGATCTCCTGCGCCTTGATTCACCGTCCCGATGTCATGCTTCTGGACGAACCGACGTTCGGTGTCGATCCCATCTCGCGTCGCGATCTCTGGCTCATAGTCCACGACATGGTGGCGGCTGGTGTGACGACATTGGTGTCCACGGCGTATCTGGACGAAGCGGAGCGGTGCGACCGGGTGGTGCTCTTGCACGAGGGGCGCATGGTTGCACTGGGTGAGCCACACGAACTTCAGGCACGGCTATCCGGGAAGATCTACTCCGTAGCGACGTCGGACCCCCGTCGTACGAGGGATCTGTTGCGCGCCAACTCGGCGGTGCGGGATGCCGTGCTATTCGGCGACACGGTACATGTCACACTCGAGGATTGGTCCGGTCAGTGGCCCGCGGCGCGGCGCGAACTAGCAGCACACGGCATTACGATACTCGCAGAGGGACCGTCGGAGCCAACACTCGAGGACGCCTTCATAGACATCGTAGGCGCCGGCGCGGTCCGATGACCTGGGCAGTGCAGGTTCATGACTTAACCCGCAAGTTCGGTGAGTTCACCGCTGTGGACAGCGTTTCTTTCGACGTCGAGCAGGGTGAGATCTTCGGATTCCTCGGACCCAACGGTGCCGGTAAGACGACCACCATCAAGTGTATGCCGACCTAACCGTCGATGAGAACATTCAACTCTTCGGCGGACTGTACGGGGTTAGGGATCAAAGTTTCGCCGAACGACATAGCTGGATTCTGGAAATGGCTGACTTGAAGGATCGGCAGCGGCGACTAACAGCTGAGCTGCCGCTCGGATTCAAGCAGCGGCTCGCACTCGGCTGCGCAGTGTTACATGAGCCAAAGATCCTGTTTCTCGACGAGCCGACCTCGGGCGTCGACCCGGTAGCACGACGAGCTTTCTGGGATCTCATCTACGAGTTTGCGGAGTCGGGCACTACGGTTTTCGTGAGCACGCACTACATGGAGGAAGCAGAGTACTGTAATCGCTTGGCGCTGATGAATCGGGG
>JBDGZZ010000329.1:0-4492 GCA_039588335.1 Gemmatimonadota bacterium
AATCCGGCTCGCGATGCCGTGCCTGAACGCGTTTTCCAAGATCGGCTGCAGCACGAGATTGGGAACCATCCCCTCGAGTGTGTCACTGTCGGTGTGGATCTGCACTTCGAGCCGGTCCTGAAATCGGATCTTCTCTATTGCCAAGTAGCTCTCAATGAACTCGATCTCACGTTTCAGCTTCACTTCCTGCCGGATGGAGTCGTTCAGCACGTACCGCAGCAAGTCACTCAAACCCTCCAACGTGTCCACAGCCGCTTCCCGACTGGAATCCCGGACCAACATCGCGATGCTGTTCAGTGCATTGAACAGGAAGTGCGGATTGAGCTGCATACGCAGGGCCTGCATCCGTGCATCGGCGAGCTGAGCGCTCAGTCTGGTCGCCGCAAGTTCCCGCTCCCGCAGACGGCGATAGTAGAGGATGATGTACGTCCCCCCCAAGATCGCGCCGTAGATGAATAGGTGGACCGGGAGTTCCAGGGTTGCCAGCGGGAACAGGGGATCCCACCATGTCATGTCGGCCCTGTCCACCCGGATCCCTTCGCGGACCCCGGGTTGCAGCGCGAACCTGACTCCGGTGTGCAGCAGCGATAACGCCACGGCGATCCCCAAGTGCATAGCGCACCGGGACACCACTCGGCCGCGCTCGATGGGATAGCGCTTGGAAAGCCACACCACGAGAGGAGCGTACAACGCCCACAGGTACCAGAACGGCATCACGAAGGCCACCGTGCGGACGAACGGGGGCGGCTCGCCCTCGAGGCTGGCGATAATATGCAGCCAGGCTGCCGCGCCGACGCCAAGTACTGTGGCCGCAATCACCAGCTGAACAATCCGTCGTATGCGATGCGGCACAGCACTCCAAGGCGCTACCATGATAGCTGTCCCGGGGATTCAGCCGCCGAGCCGAAGCCACCTGGGGCCGAGGCATCGGGAGTGCCTTGGCCGGCACGCCACTTGACGCGCCAACGCTGCTCGATGCGCCGGAGAATAGACGGGTAGACGACGAGTCGTCGAACAGGGTCAATGAGTTTCATATAGTAGGGAGTGACCCAGCTGACTTGCTTTGCATAGGCCCCCCAGTAGAGCGCGTATCCGCCGTGCTCCCGTGCGAGGGCGAACACGTAGAGAGCGTGGGCAGCACAGGTCTGTATCTCGAGCAGCGCTTCGCTTTCGAAGTGATAGACGAATCCGCGCTCCCCTGGCCGGTAGATCGACCGTGCGCGGTCGGCCTCCGTGAGTCGTTGGCGCACCAAGGATAAGGTGTCGACGCACTCCTCACTTGCCAACCCCAGAACGCGGGCCATAAGAACATAGGCCACAATGGTTGCCGCCAATGCGACCGTCTCGTCCCCGGTAACCCCTTCAGCCATCGCTTCGTCTATGTCCAGGAGGGTTCTGCCGTTCCCGCCACCGGAAAGGTGGGCGATCCACACGTCATGTAGTGGTATATCCTCCAATAGCGTGTGCGCACGGAGATCCATCGACAGGTACGGCGCGTGGACGAGAGGCCTGTACTGACCCAAGATGAACGGCCACAGGCAAGCGAAGTTCACGAGCACTGCGGCCAGGACGCTGCTGGTGCAAGTCAACATGCCCCGTACGCCCCCAACGCCGCGTGTGACGGCGACTACCCCGAACGCAGAGGCCGCAACCAGGACATACGGTGCGATCCGCAGGGGGCCGATGAGACCAGCTCCAATTAACGCGCCGCAGGCGAGCCACGGGGCCAGGACGACGACCCTGCGCTGTGAGCGGTAGCAGCCGATGATAACACTCGCGGCGGCGAGGCTGACCACGGCAATGTTCCCAAGCAGCAAAGGCGATACGTCGCCATGCGGCTCCGAGACGAAGCGGAGTATCGAGGGCAGCAACCCCGCGCCAACCCCGACCGCAGGAAGGACGCCTGTCACGATAGGTCGTCCAAGCATGCTGCTTGTCAACGATATCGGTGGGCGAAGAAGAGCTCTTCGCGGTATAGAACATCGTAGCCGTTTTCCAGAAGGAACAGGCACCGGTCCAGGTCAATCAGGCTTCTGCAGATGTCACTGTCCACTGAATTGCGAGCTATCTCGATGATCGTGTCGGAATCCATGATTTTCCGTGCCGCCCTGCTCCTTGGGTACGCGTCCTTGCCGTAACTTGCCGAGAAGTACTGACCTTCGTCCTTCTTCTTGAACCTGGCAAACTGCCGGTTCTTCCACCTAAAGAAGTGGTTGAGATGACCCGGCCGCCTGACGATCTCCGTATTGCCTCCGATGTTGTCATGGCAGCACGAGCGGCAGATGAGAAAGGGTGACTTCACTCCGATCGCGTAGTCCATACATCCATCCGTAACAGAACCGCAGGCGCCAAAGAAAGTGACGGCTACCGGTCGGCGCTCCAGATCAGGCTCGAAGATGTTCTCACGAACGAAACTGTAGTTCTTCAAATTCGGATACTTCCACCAGCCTGCGAGCCGATAAAGGCGATTGAAACCGGGTTCGATGTCGGTGCCAACGACCTCATGCTCCGGCAGCTCGCGTGCAATAGAACGCGCATGACGACCGAACACTGTTGCGGGATTCACGATCGTGCGGCTCCGACTCTTGTCAGCACGCAGATACATCACGAGGAGACGCTTCAGATAGGCGTCTCTCTTCCCCCTGTGATATTCCCATCTTGTCGTACGACGCTTCCAGGGACAATCTGGGAACTTCGGGAAGAGGCGGCCCCATGCCACATGCTGCCCAAGAAGATGAGATCGAATCACCGCATCCTCGTGTGTGCGGTCTTTGTCAGCGATGGTCCCGTGACGGAACTCCTCCAGTAGGGACTCGAGAGGTTTCCCATGGTCCAGGTTCCGACACATGACGTGAAACGTGTCGAGACTCGGTGTGTTCATCGATTCAAGCTCCCCATCAGTGTGGCCGCTCCGTCATACGCTCGTGTGTCTCCTGAGGCCACCTCGTCGATCTGAAGACTGACCAGGACGATCCGAGCGTCCTCCCCAAGGGTCGTCACGAGTGCCGGCCGGCGCTCAGTGTCTGACGAGGACCATTGTTCGGTCCATTCGTGCTCGATGCCCTCGATAAGGGGGGGGTAGATGACGGTGTGACGGAAGGGGTCGATCAACGCCATGTAGAACGGTGTGATCCAGCTTACGCGCTTGACGTAGAAGGCCCAATACACGTCATATCCGTCTTCCACAGGCTCGAGTGCGATGCCGACAAACGCGTGCACGGTACAGTTCGTGATCTCTATTAGGGCTTCATGTTCGAACGTGTACACGAACATGCTGTCCCCAGGTTCGGTCAGCGATCGGCGTTTGTCAGTCTCCGTCAGCCGGTGGACAAACGACGCTTCACTACTCTCACAGCGATCATTGTCCCATCGGAAGAGCGAGCCGAGTACTTCGCGTACGCTGGCGACGGTGAGAAAGGCGGCGTTGAGATTGTGTCTGAATCCGTCCACCAGGAGCCAGCGCACGTCGCGCAAGGTCATTCCCCGCGGGCCTCCCGAGAGGTGTGCAACCCAGACGTCGTGCAACGGTACATCAGCCAGCAGTTCGTGTAGCCGCAGGTCCCTCGAGTTGAACTCGGCCGGCGACACGGGCCGATGCTCGCTGAAGATCAGGGTCCACAGGAGCATCGCGTTCGCCGCGGCGGACAACACGAAGATCCCACTCCGAGCCGCAAGTCGAGGCCGCTTGCCACGGGGGCCGAGGAAACCGGCGGTGGCGAATGCCAAAGCCGCCGCCAGCGGCCACGGAGCGACCTCCAAGACGGCGATGAGTGTCACACCCGAGAGTGCGCCGGCTGCGATCCAAGGCGTCCACCCAAGAAACACACCCCGGCCGACGTGCATCAGCACGACACCACCGAGTGCCACAAGCACGATGTCTGCAAGGATGGCGGGCGGGGCGGACTCTCGGTTCACTAAGGCGGCCACGACTGTGATAGCCATTCCCAGTCCGGCGAGACCGAGGGTCCGCCAGCGCGAGGACCGTGTTGTGTTGCCATGATGACGCGTACTCTCGTCCGTCACGTGACCCTCCTTTCAGGGACACAGCGGCCAAATCTCCGGAGCCCGCGACGGCAATCTTACGCTGCGCCAGCGCCGGTCCAACCTTTTTGCAGGGAATCCCTGAATGAGTGCAGGGAACAAGACGCTAATCGGGGAGAGTGGTGGTGTGAGGTGCACGGGATGCCATATCGAGCATCAAGCACTGCCCAAGGGGGGGTTATCTCTGCGGGCGCCGTGCGAAGTCGACGTGTAGTGCCGGTGGCAGCGAACAGCATGAGAAGCGCGAGCCCCCATGTGCGGCTACGCCTTGCTGCTGGTCATCGCTCATTCCCTGCACGACCAGGCTCGCTAACTGCGATTGAGTTGTTCCGGCGCCTTCAATCCGTGATCATGAGGGCAGACCGATCGATGTGGAGACTGTTGTGACGGCACACGCAGAACCCGTCACCATCTTGTGTCTAGTGATCCTCAGGTTGGCCGCAGAACGGAG
>JBDGZZ010000330.1:0-5609 GCA_039588335.1 Gemmatimonadota bacterium
CCGCCGATACGTTGTGAGATGAACGTTCCGCATGTTTCATCTTTCGACCATCAGTCGCGCGATTCTATCCTCGATCTCATTAGCCACATCTTGCCACCCCAGCGCCCGCGCTGCCTCCAACCGCACCTCGAGACTCTGACGGATAAAAGTCGGATAGACGAGGTTCACTGCCCCCGGCGAGTCGAACGTCGCCGCCACTCGATATGCCTCTTCGTAGTTTTCCCAAGCCAACAGCAGCCGTGCACGGAGCAAACGCTCGAGCCCCAGTGACTCCCAAGGGAATCCGAGTTGGTTTCGGCTACCGCTGGGCACAAGGGCGCCGAACTGCAGGATCGCCTCATTGGTGTCCGCTTCAGCGAGTGTTACGTGTGCCTCGAGACTCTTCGCGAGCAGGCTCAGCTGGCGGTATAGCTCGACTTGCTGGCCCTCCAGCTTTGCTCGAATGCCCGCCATCAACTCTCGTTCCCGCGCCTGCGCCGACGCAGCGAGTTCGAAATCCTCCTCACGCACGGCCTGCTCCCTCACCTGCTCCAGTGAGTCGAGCTCATTCAAGACGGTCGCGTCTTGTACTCGAAGCACATCTTCTACTTCCCGCTTCTGATCTCGCAGCTTGGCAGCCGCTTCGAAATCCTGCTCCCGAATGGCCCGGGCCAGGTTGGCCTCGATCCGGTCCACGCTGTCCACCAGGCTCGCCACAGTGGGAGGACTAGCATATCGCTCGGCCCACACCCCAAGTGTGTCTCGGATGGCACGTGCGTTTTCCAGGCGACCGTTGTAGGCATCCCAGACGCCCAGGAACCAGAGTCGATTCCTGCTCAGGTTCGGGAGTGAGTCACGCAGTGAATCAGCGATCTCTTGCGCCCGGATTCGCACGTCGATGCCGGCCAGAGCGTCGGGGATGTAGTAGAGCTGCATGGTCCCGCCGATTCTCGCATCCGTACGTGCCTCCGAATCGATCCGTGCCCGCAGCTCATCTGTTTGGCCGGTGGCAGCCAGCATACTCTGCAGGCCGGTGAGGCTCGCAAAGAGAAAGTCGCCACGGTGGTGATCCACGATAGCGCGCCACGCTGTCAGGGCGCACTCCGGGTACCGTCCTCCAACATTGAGTTTCCTGGCTGCCTGAAAGACGTGGTTCACATCTTCGTTTACCTTGGCCGGCCAGTCGATCGAAAGGGGTCCCTGCTGCACACACTGCACCATCAACTCCAGCTGCGCCAAGGTCAGCGAATCGCGGGTAGTGCGGGTCCTGGTCGAGTCCACCCGGCGGTACTCGGCGAGCAAGCGGGAAGCGCGATCTCGATCCCCCGCAAATGCGTGTAGACCTCGCCCAACCCCATCCACCCTTCGGCCCACTCCGGATCTATCTCGATTGCCCGCTCGAAGTAATGGACCGCCGAGTCGGCCTTGTTCTGGAAGAACGCCCTGAAGCCCCGAGCATACAGAGCCATTTTCGGCGCGAGGGTCTCCTCGTGATCGAGTGCGATATCGATCAGCTCGGTCGCTTCCTCGGCTTTGTGATTCCATGGAGCGGACTGGGCACCTCGAACTGCAGCCAGCGCGAACTGAGGATCCAGCTCGACTGCGTTGTTGAAATGCTCGTACGCGGTCGCAAAGCGGCCGGCGTGAAAGTCACTCTCGCCCTGCACGAACATCTCGATCGCTTCCGGCCTTCGGCCGGCCACATCGGAAACGTCTACCTTCTGCCCGGACGGAAGCAGAGAGAGTACCAGCTCTCCGGCTGCTAGTACCCCCAGTTGTGTCGCGGCGTCTAGCAGCCCAACCGTATCGGCGCGGGCCACGGGCCGTTCGCGCCCCACTTGTTGCAGCTCGAGTATGATTCTGGCGCTGTCGCGAGGAAGCGGGATGATACGACCATCTACATACCAAGCCGCCCCCTGGCTGGCTGCTATGTCGCTCTTCTCCGACTCGCGCAGGAGTCGCACGTTTTCCCGGTATCGGTCCGGAAGAAGATCGCGCCCAAACATCCAGCGCAGTGACGTTTTTCCGTCCAGCGTGGCCAGGATCACGAGTGCAGCATTTTCACCCAATTGTGGGTCCGCCACACTGCCGTTCGCGGTCGCCCCACTCCACTCGAGCGGATACATCACAACGAGGTTTGGATCGAGCCCGACAGACGGAGCAAACAGCAGGCGCCAAACGATCAGGGCCGCGGTGACAACAGCAGCTACGGCCGCACCCACTACCGGCAGCCGCTTGCGACGAGCCCGTGGACGCACGGCCCGCGTTTCCCCGCTTGCCCCTTTGGACATGGCCTCGCAGAACTGAGTCGCGGTCTGATACCTGTCGGCCGGAACCTTGGCGAGCGCCTTTTCGATCACGTAGACCAGCTCGAGCGGCAAATTGGGCCGCACGATCTCGAGTGACGGTAGCCGCTCGCTCGCCTGCTTTGCCATGACCATCTGCGGAGTGGTGCCGGTAAAGGGCGGATCGCCGGCCAGCATCTCGTACACCACGAGTCCCAGGGAGTACACATCGCTCCGGGCGTCGATATCTGCGGCTCCGGTCGCTTGCTCCGGGCTCATATATGCGGGAGTACCCACTGCCACACCCGAATCGGTGAGCTGCTCACCGCCCGCCTCGCTCACCGCCCGCGCCACACCGAAATCGGAGACCAGAGCGTGACCCTCTGAGATCATTATGTTCTCGGGCTTGAGATCGCGATGAACCACGCCGTGACTGTGCGCATACGAAACGGCGTCACCCACCTGAGTGACGATCTTGACCACGTCATCTACCGGAAGCTGCTTCTCCCGAGCCAGCCGCTGTCGCAGAGTCTCGCCCTCCACGAAAGGCATCGTGTAGTAGAGGGTCCCGTTGGCCCTGCCGGAGTCGTACAAGGGCAGGATGTGAGGGTGCTGAAGAGAAGCCTCTATCTGGATTTCGCGCAGGAACCGGTCGGCACCGATGGATGCAGCCAGTTCGGGACGGAGTACCTTGAGGGCGATATTCCGGTTGTGCTGCAGGTCGCGAGCGAGATACACCACCGCCATACCCCCACGCCCAACCTCCTGCTCGATCGCGTATCTGCCAGCTACTGCTGTTTGGAGGCGTTCGAGTGTGTCTGTCATGACACACGTCCTTCCCCCTGGGGACGGTTAGAATACGGCCCGGGCTGCGACGCGGCTAGAGGAACTCCTACCCGCAGGCGGACGCTGTGGTTAAGCCATTGTGGCAAAACAACTTAAGACACTGCCACAATGCGCTGGAGAGTAGCCCAGCGAGTTGAGGTAAAGCCCGGAACCTCATATCATTTGCCCCAACTCTAAGGCGGCACAGTCATTTAGCAGTCACGTGAGCGTCACCCACGATAAATTGGGCGGCGCCTGTTCGGCCCATTATCGATTCTGGGACTATATTGGCGGGGCACGACGCGGGCCGAAGCCAATGACGGGGGGCTGCTGGTCACGGTACTGGTGAGTCTTCTGACTAGACGGCCCAGTGGCGTTGATAGTATGTTCGCCGAAATGAAGCCGCGTGGCAGGTCATCCAACGGGACCTAAATGCAGACATCGGACGGTAGCAAGCGGCGCTCGAGACCCAGCCTGAAACTGGCGCGAGCCAAGTGGGGCAAGTTCTGGCGTTTTCACGATCCCTTGCTGGCATATGCCGGAGAGAGCGGTGAACTAGCGGTCGCCCGATTCCGGCTGGCCGTGGTCGGAGTCGTGTTGGTCCTCTCGGTGGCTCAGTTGCTGCAAAATCCATCGTCGACCACGGCCGTTGCGGGCCTGATTGTAGTCGGCCTAGCAACGGTAGCGGCCCTGATCGTTTACGCCGTTGCGCAGCGGAAGTTCTACCGGCTGTGGTTCGGGTTCATGACGAGTTTCCTGGACGTCACGATCGTGAGCGCAGCTCTGGTCGCGCTCTTGGTTGTCGGACGGCCGGACATCGCCGCAAACAGCAGCGTTATTTTCTCTGGCTACTTCATTGCCGTAGCCGCCATGGCGCTGCGCAACGACCCGCGCATTTGTGCCCTGGCCGGGCTCGTGGGCCTCCTCGAGTACGGAGCCATCGTGGCCTACGCGGACCTTCAGTGGAACCTGAGTAGCCCCGTGTTCGCCGCTTCACCCTACGGCAGGTTCGATTTGACCGCACACTACGGGCGGTTGCTGTTGTTTGCCTCTGCTGTGTTCCTGAGCACTACCGTAGTGCTGCGAACGCAGCGACTCCGCTTGCTCGCTGCCAAGGATCCACTGACACTGCTGATGAACCGCGGTACGTTCGACGAACGTATGCAGGCGGAAGTAGCTAGATCCGGCCGGCACAACCACGCTTTGTCGGTCGCCATGATTGACATCGACCACTTCAAAGAGTTCAACGACAGCTACGGTCACATTGTGGGTGACGAAGTACTCCGTGTCATTGGTGGGCTGCTGCCCAAATCACTGCGCCAAAGCGATCTCGTCGCGCGCTACGGAGGCGAGGAGTTCATAGTGTTGTTTCCGGAGACCCCGGTGGAGGGAGCTGTCGTGAAGGCTGAGGAATTACGACGCTCCATCGAGCAGTCGTCAGTCACGGTCAGCATAGGTGTAGCCGAGCTCCCGGCCGACGGATCCGACATGCGCACCGTCATCGACCGAGCTGACCAGAGGCTATACGAAGCCAAGAGGGGCGGCAGGAACCGCGTCGTGGGGCCGGTGGTTCAAATGGTTGAAGAGAAGCAGGGGGTGTAGGAACAGAGACGCCGCGGGTGAACGCGGAAGCGGAATGCGCAAAGCACGAGGGCTGGGTGGCAGGGCGGCATCGCTTCGTGAATTCTGACTCACCTGTCTATCTGCGGATCAATGATCGCTTTGGTAACCTTGAGCGCTGCAACGTCTGCCAGGGCTTGGCCGGCCTGTTCCAGCCCGTATCGGCCACCAATGACGCGGGCAAAAGGCAGGCGATCGCGATACTTCGCCAACATGGTAAGGCCACGGACCACGTGGGCGAAGTCAGTTCCCCACTGGCCCCTTATGTCCACGTGGGCCCGGTTGATATCGATGTGTGGGTTGATCGGGACTGACCCGACATCCGTATAATGGCCCGCTATCACGTACGTTCCACCGTCTCTAACCAGGTCGAGGCCCTCAGGCACCGCTTTCGCATTGCCGCTTGCCTCGATCACAACATCGGCGCCGCGCCCCCCTGTGAGGTCTCGTATTACCTCAGACCTATGCTCCGGCGAGTCCGTTTCGACCGAGAGCACTTCGTCTGCTCCCATATCAAGTGCCAGATCCAGTCGTGCAGCGGGTGCGCCGACCACTATTACCTGCCCCGCTCCCTTGAGGACTGCAAAGGCAGCCGCAGAAAGGCCAACCGGACCCGAACCCTGGATCACCACAGCGTCACCCATTAAGAGCGTGCTGCGCTCCACCGCTCCGAAACCGGTGAACAATCCGCAACCTCCGCCGATCACATCGTCAGCAGTGAGCGGTTCGCGAAGCTTGACGACACGCACGCCTGGCTTCAAGTAGATCTGCTCGGCCCACCCGCCTAACAGACCATCAGACGCTCCGTAGGTGATACCGTACACGCGCCGGCTGGGGCAGCGGTTGGGCTGCTTGGATACGGTACAGTGATAGCAAGCGTTACATACCTCATGCACATCG
>JBDGZZ010000331.1:0-4412 GCA_039588335.1 Gemmatimonadota bacterium
CCCCAATCCGACGGATATCGAGCTCCAGGGTTGGGCAAGATTCGGCAGCACGGTATCTTGCCCCCCGACATGCCTGATCTGGCCCGTCTGAAAGCGTGGCAACGGAGCCTGGAGGCCCGGATAACCGACCGTGCCCAGGCTATCCTAGCCCGGCTGCCCCGGCTGGGGGTGGACGAGAACACTCTGCTGCTGGGATTCGCCGTTGTGATCGGCGGAGCGGTGGGCCTATCGGTCATCGTCTTCTACAAGCTCATCGACCTGGTCCAGTCCGGAGCGCTCACCGCAGCAGTGCGGCTCACTGGCCTCGGTTCACTGTCGATTCTGTTCATCGTCATTGTCGGCCTGGCACTCACACGACTGTTGGTGCGATACGGCACCGGAGACTCGGAAGGCCACAACATCCCCGACGTGATGCGGGCCGTGGCCAAACGAGGTGGTGTGGTCCACTCCATACCTGTAGCAGTCAAGACGGCCGGCGCAGCCCTGGCCATCGGCGTAGGGGGCTCCGTAGGAGCGGAGGGCCCCGTGGCGGTGGCCGGATCGGCGCTGGGATCCAGAATCGGGCGGTTCTTCAGATCGGGCCCCTCCCGGCTCAAAGTACTGGTCGGCTGCGGGGCGGCTGCCGGCATATCGGCCGCCTTCAATGCACCGATCGCCGGGGTGTTCTTCTCGCTCGAGAAGGTCGTTGGCTCCTTTGGAGTCACTTCCTTTCCCCCGGTCCTGGTGGCCAGCGTCATCTCCGCCGCCATCTCCCGAGCCGCGTTTGGCGACACTCCGGTAATAGAGATCCCCACCGAGTACGTCGTGGGCTCCTCAGGTGAGCTGGTGCTGTACGGCATACTGGGAGTGATCGCGGGCGCCGTCGCGGTGATCTACACCAGGGGCGTCTACGGCATGGGTGATCTGCTGAGGAAGCTCCCTAAGGTCTGGCTCCGTGTGCTCCTGGCAGCGGCCCTGGTCGGGGTGCTAGATATCGCGTTCCGCTCCGACCTCTGGGGCAGAGGCCATGAGAGCTTCACCATCGAGATGATCGGCGATCGCGCGGCCTGGTTTCTGATCGCGCTGGCGTTCGCCAAACTGCTGGCCACGGCAGCCACGATCAGCGTGACTCGGGTGGGCGGCGTGTTCACACCGGCCCTGTTCATAGGAGCCACGCTGGGAGGGGGGCTCGCCGTGCTCGCCTCCCAGATCATACCTGGATTCACGATCGAGCCGGAAGCCTTTGCTCTTGTCGGAATGGCGGGACTCGTCGCCGGCGCGACGCACGCGCCGCTCACGGCAATCATGATCGTATTCGAGATGACGAGCGACTACGCCCTGATACTGCCCCTGATGTTGTGCGGCGCGGTCGCCTATATCACGGCGAAACGCATATATCCCGAATCGGTTTACTCCGAATGGCTCGTGCGCCGCGGTGAGAACATTCACTCCGGCCGCGACACCGCAGTACTAGAGCGCCTCAAGGTTCGGGATTCGTACAACAACGACCCGCAGGTAATAGGAGAGAACGCAACCGTACCGCAGATAGTCGCAGCAATCAGTTCCAGCCCGCAAATCGAGTTCCCGGTTCTGGATGCAGAACTCGGATTGGTCGGCATGATCACCTACGAAGACCTGCGCACGGTGTTAGCCGACGCGGAGACCCTCGCACCAGTAGTGCTCGCAGGTGACCTGGCAAACCAACAATTCGAATCGGTATCTCCCGACGACTCGTTACGCACGGCGTTGCAGAAACTCGCCGTGCGAGGAAGTCACGACATCCCCGTCCTGGGTGATGACGAAGACCAGCGGCTGCTGGGAGTCATCGGCCGCACGGAAATCCTCGCCGCCTACGACCGCGAACTGTTACGCGAACGAGATACTTGAGCAAGAAGAAACAACCCTTACCGTCCCCTACCGCCCCTTTTTAAGAGATCTTTAACCTGATTGACAACCCATCTCCTAGCCGGTAACGTCTCGCGAAACAATCTCTTAGGCTGGAGCATGGATATGTTACGACTGATTGGTAGTCTTACCATAGGTCTGGTGCTCGCGGCTGCGATCCCCGGGGCCGTCCTGGCTCAGGGGTTTTCCGTGAACGAGCATGGTTCCTGTGTTATGGCTAGAGGCGGCACCGGCGTCGCATTGCCCTGTGGCGACGGTTCCACCCAACTATTCAATCCTGCCGGGATTGCCGGAATGCGGGGTTGGACGGTGAGCGGTGGGCTAACGCTCATCACCGCGGGTGGGGGATTCGTTGACGACCTCACGCAGACCAACAACGACCTGCAGAACGACCCCATTCCCGTCCCGCACGGTTACGTCACATACGGATTCAACGAAAAGCTGGCAGCGGGACTCGCCATGTTCGTCCCCTACGGACTGGGGACCAAATGGCTGGACACGTTCGACGGCAGGTTCCTCGGGTATGACAACGACCTGCAATCGATCTACTTGCAGGGAACGGTCGGTTACCAGCTGCCCAAGGGCGTCAAGGTCGGGGGTGGACTCAACGTGGTGTTCGGCTCGATCGAACTCACCCAGCGACTCGACCTGTCAGAGTTCCCCACGTCATCGGGAGCCACTTTTGGACAGATTGGCATCCCGTTCCATACCGAGTTCTCCAACGGCAACCTCAAGGCCGGCGGCGCAACAGGGTTCGGCGGCAACTTGGGTGTCAGTTGGGAAGCCACGGACTGGCTGAGCGTGGGTGGTCGTTACATGACCAGGGTGAAACTAGACTACGAGGGAACCGCCGTATTCGAACCCGTCGATACCGACATCATACTCCCGCCTGGCAACCCGATCTCGGTCCTCTTGGGCATTCCAGATCAGCCGATGGACGTCGACGCCTTGCTCACTGCGGCAGACCTGTATTCAGATGGCGAAGTACTGAGCGAGCAGACCGTCAATACCAGCATCACGATGCCCGATCAAGGCACCATCGGTCTCGCGCTCAAGGCGTCTCCGGCTGTCACCCTGCTGTTCGATTTGCAGTGGATCAACTGGTCGGTGTTCGACACGCTCGTGGTCGAATTCGAGAACCAGCCGGATGATCTGATCTTGGTCGAGAACTACGAGGACACCTACGGATTGCGGTTCGGAGTCGACTGGGCCGCCAAGGAGAATCTCGCGCTGCGTGGTGGCTACCTCTATCACAACGGAGCGTCACCTGCCGAAACGGTGACGCCGCTTCTACCCGAAGGATCCAGAAACGAGTTCACCATCGGCTTGGGCTACAGGGTCAGCCAGATGTTCGGCTTCGATCTGGCGTACCAGTACCTGAAGCAGAACGAGCGGCGCGGTAGAACGCGCGATCCAGTCGAAGGTGAGGGGCCGTCGACAGAATTGAACAGTGGCCTCTACTCCTTCAAGGCTCACCTGTTCGGCGCCACCTTAGTGCTGCACTTCTAATGTCTACCGGAATCCGAACGAAAGAGGATCGCGACATGTCTCGCACTCAAAGACTGAACCGTTTCGTTGCGGGCATCCTGGTAGCCGTTCCTCTGCTGATCAGTGCCTGCGACAAAGACTCACTCCAGCCTCCTACCGCCAACAGCGTCGCGCTGGACGCTCAAGATCTGTTCACCCGTTATGTGGCGATCGGCAATAGCATCACCGCCGGACTGCAATCGGGCGGGATCAACGACAGCACCCAGCTCGAAGCATACCCTGTCCTGCTCGCCGCCCAGATGGGATTGGACACGCCCGATGAAACGACGACGTGGACGAGTGAGTTCAATGTCCCGTTAATGGCGGGGCCTGGGTGCCCTCCCCCAATCACGAACATCTTCACCCAGGAACGGTTGGCCGGCGGCGATGCAACGACATGTCTCTTCAGAGACCTGCCCATCCCCACGTTCATGAATAGCATAGCGTTCCCCGGTGCAGACGTGGTGGAGGTCTATACGTACTTCGATCCGGGAATCATTCCCAGCGTGACCGACGTGTACAAGACGTTCCTGCTGGGAGGCCGGACGCAGATCCAGGCCGCCAGAGCAATGGATCCGACGTTCCTCACCGTCTGGATCGGGAACGGAGACATCCTGGACGCCGTTCTGGATACCCTTGATCCAGGTAATGCAAATCTGTACCCCACGCCGGCTGAGTTTGCCGCCACCTACGCTCAGATGATGGACAGCATCGACACGTTCCAGCACGTCGCTGGTGGAGTGCTCATGGGTGCCGTACAGGTGACGGCCGCACCATACGTGTCGGCTGGCGGAGCGTATTTCTTGGCATCTCAGACCATTCCCACGTTGACTGTCGATGTCAATTGCCTGGCGCAAGAGGAGATCCCGGGCACCACCGATTCGGCGAGCGTGTTGGTTCCATTCCATTACGGCGCCGTACTTATGGGTATGGCCACAGCAGGCGTGCCGACGACACTCGACTGCTCGGTCCCACAGGTGATCTCGACCCAAGAGGCTGTC
>JBDGZZ010000332.1:0-4404 GCA_039588335.1 Gemmatimonadota bacterium
GTTTCTGACGTTTCGATTTCTCGATGGCGTCTCCTTTGTCGGAGAGCCGGGAGCAGTGATATCGGCGCGCGACCCGGACGGAGAGGAGTTGCCTGCAATGAACTTTGCCTACGGAAACTCAAACATCACCATCTCGGGCCAGTGCTCTTTACCCGCGATGCAAGCGTTGATGGCATCCGGTTCACACAGTGATTGGTCATTTGGTAACGTGTCATTGTAGTTGGAGTTAAACGTAATCGCACCAGAGGTGACACGGATGATTCTTAGAGATGTAGTCAATCGCTTTGAGGAAGAAGCACCAATTTCTGTAATGGTTCGTTTGGCAATGGAGAATGTCTTGTCAGCCGAGCGTCTGGATTGCATTTTTGAGGAAACGGCTGAGCGTCAGGAAAACAAAGAGCTGATGTTTTCTTCGGTGGCGGAGATCATGGGCTTGGTGGCGTGTAAGATTCAGCCCTCGGTGCATGCGGCTTATCAAGCAAAGAAAGAGGAGCTTGGTGTCACTGCAAAAGCGCTGTACGACAAGCTTCAACGAATGGAAGGGAACGTATCGCGAGAGGTGGTTCGGCAGACGGCCTCTGATATGGCAGAGATTATCGAAAAGACCAAAGGAACTTTGCCAGAGTTGGTTCCCGGATATCGTACGAAGATTCTTGATGGCAATCATTTGCGTCGCACCCAACGACGGATCAAAGAACTCAGTGAACTGAATGCGGCACCTTTGCCGGGTCATTGCATCGTCGTCCTCGACCCACGGCTCAAACTGGCCATTGATGTTATTCCCTGCGAAGACGCATATGCTCAGGAACGCAGCCTTCTCCCTGATGTGTTGGAAACCGTTGAAGCGCGGGATTTGTGGATTGGTGATCGGAACTTCTGCACAACCGACTTCTTGTTTGGCATTCAGCGCCGCCGCGCATATTACGCAATACGTCAGCACGGAAATGCGTTGCATTGGGAATTGATCGGGAGGCGAAAGAAGATAGGAGACTCTGAGACAGGTATCGTTTATGAGCAGGCGATGCGCATCTTTGACGAAGAAGGGAACAGCAGGACCATCCGTCGCATCACCGTACACCTGTACGAACCCACTCGTGATGGCGAGACGGAAATCCATATATTGACAAACCTTCCGAAAAAAGTCTCCGCTTTTCGTGTGGCGGAAATTTATCGAAAGCGATGGACGATCGAAACGGCATTCCAGGAGATGGCTGCGAATCTCGAAGGTGAAGTAGAAACACTAGGATATCCGCGTGCCGCGCTGTTTGCATTTTGTATGGCGTTGGTTTCTTATAACGTCGTGAGTCTGGTGATGGCCGCTCTTCGAGCTGCTCACGGCGCAGAAACTGTCCAAGATCGAGTCTCTTTCTATTATCTCTGCGACGAAGTTTCGCATACCTACCGCGGCCTCATGATCGCCGTCTCGGAGGAATACTGGACAAAGAACTATGCTACGTTGACCGCCAATCAAATCGCGCGCGAGCTGGTCCGCATCGCCAAGACGATCAAGCTGTCGCGGTATCGGAAGCACAAACGCGGTCCCAAGAAACCGGCAAAGAAGATGAATAAGAAGCGCCGTAACCATACATCAACTGCGCGCGTGCTGGCCCGAAGTCGAAATGCCAAAGCAGCTTAACGAATTGGTTTCTATCCCGCCTGCTTCCGGCGCAAGAGGTCGGTTGCCAAAAAATGGCAGCTCAGAAGTACGCGGGATAGAAACCCGGTTGAACGAAACAGTGCGCGAAGGTGCTGCCTAGGTCATTGACTTGCTGTTGGCCAGACAGTAGCGCAGTGTAGCAAGCGCGGCAGCGATAAACAATCAACGATACACGCCAATTCGGGGGTGCGATCGTATGGGTTTTGTCGCCGAGGGTGCGCTTGGTTTGCAGGCTTGCGCATGCGTCGGCGGACGCCGCTGGTCGCGGACGTGTGAGATGAACGTGGCTTACCAGTGCGGTCGAGAGTGGTCATGAACTGTCCAGGTAATCAGCTCGCGCCGTCCTCGGACGCGGCTGGGGCGAGCATTTGCCTTTGATGTAGGGAGATCGCGCCAGCAACTCACGCCAGCTAGGAGGATCTTCACGATCCCACAGCAGCAAGACACCCTCTCCGCATGAGGGACAGCTTGGCGGCTGGTCCGACGATTTGGGATCCGGCGGTTCGCACTGCGGCGTGCGCGCCGTATCATGCTCCGTCACAAGTCTGCGACAAAGAGCTAATTCCTCGCGATTCGAGTTCGATAGCAGGCCGTAGTAGCGGACCCGGTGAAAGCCACGCGGTAGCACGTGCATCAAGAACCGCCGCACGAATTCCACTCCCGGAAGCGGCAGCGGCTTCGGATAGCGTTTCTTCCCTTTTCCTTGCCGTGCCCAGAAGGTCACTTGGCCATTGGCGTGCGAAATCAACCGCTGGTCCGAAATCACTCCACCGACTACATAACGCGCCAGGTACTTCAGCATCGCGTCGGGATCGTCGCAATCTTCGGGAGGCTCTTGGCAGTAGACTTCCCATTTGGTTTGGTACAACGGCGCCAGCCACTGTTGCAACGCCCGCCGATCGGACAAGGCCACCAGGTCGCCAGCCAACGCCAACTTGCCCTGCTGGTGCAGCCGCTTCAAACCCGCCAGGAATTTGCCGCGAAACAGATTGCTTAGCGCTTGATGAGGCACGAGATAGCGTGAAGAGCGGCTGCCGACCCATTTGCCTTCGGGGGAGAGACCGCCGCCCGGGATCACGCAGTGGAGATGCGGGTGTGGCAATAGATCCTGCTTCCACGTGTGCAGCACCATCACCGCACCAATCTTGCCGCCCAGGTGCTTTGGGTCTGCGGCCAGTTGCTTCAGCGTCTGCCAGGCCGCTCGGAACAACAGGCCATACAACTCGTATTGATTGGCAAGGACCAATCGACGCAGTTCCCCTGGCAGCGTGAACACGACGTGAAAAGAGACCACGGGCAATAGATCACGACGCAGCCGATCCAACCAACGAGCACGAGCCGGACCTCCACACGTTACGCAGTGCCGGTTGCGGCACGAGTTGTATGTCGTAAAGATTTCACCACACTGGTCGCAATACGTCTGATGTGTGCCCAAAGCCGGCGTGCGGCAGGCGGTCAGTTCGGCCAATACCCGCCGATGCGAGAGTGGAACTTGATCGCCTCGCGCCATCAGGTACCCCTGGCCATGCGTTCGCAGGATGTTCGCCACGCTCAGCGACGTTTCGTTGAGCGATGGTTGGTATGATCTTTCGGGTTGCCTGTCGAACTGTGGTTGTGGCTGGCTCCCTTGCCGCTGTCCGTGGACGACTCTTCTTTCGAAGAGTCCGTTTCGGTCGACTCGGACCTCGGGCACTGCTCGACCGGCAGCCAATCCAGTGGGCTGGGCATCGACTGAAGATGAGGACGGCGAACGTGCAGGTAGATGAGCGTGCTGGAGAATGACCGGTGGCCCAACAGCCTCCCGATCGTCAACAGATCCACGCCCGCTTCCAAGAGTCCCGTGGCGTAACTGTGGCGCAGAGTATGCGGCGTGACGCGTTTGCTGAGTTTGGCACGCTGCGCTGCTCGCTTGCAACACTTTTGCACCGCGGAAGGATGGAGCGGTTGATCCGTGTTTCTGACAGCTGGAAAAAGCCACTTCCGCGGGCGGTAGTGTGTCCAGTACTTGCGTAGTTCCGTCAAGAGGCGTGTCGAGAACGGTACCAAACGCTCCTTGGCCCCTTTGCCACAGGCTACCCGCAGCAGCATCCGCGCGCTGTCGATGTCGGTCGCTTCCAGGTGTAACGCTTCCTCCAAGCGCAGTCCGGCTGCATAGAGGGTGGTCAAGATCATGCAGTGTTTCGGCGGTTGGGCACATGCCAGCAGCTGTTGGACTTCTTCGGGGCCGAGGACAGTGGGTAATGTCTTAGGCTTCTTGCCGAAGGGAATCATCGTCACCGGCCAATCCCGTGCTAAAGTGGTGCGATACAAGAATCGCAACGCGCAGACGGCTTGGTTGAAGTAGGACCAGGAAGCCTTTTTCTGTTGGACAAGATAGACCTGGTACTCCCGAATCTGCTCAAGGCCCAGCTGGTCCGGTGACTGGTCGAAAAATTCCGCGAACCGGCCGACGTGATACGTATAGGCCTGGATAGTACGAGGCGAATAGTTGCGAATTCGCATGTCTTGGATCATACGCTGACGCAAGGCGGTCATGGCAAACACTCCGAGGCTTGTAGGGAGAAGAGAAAAAGCGTGGACAGGCAATCATGCGCCCTAAACGACACAAGCGCAAATCGGAAAAACCCCTACAACCGGGCACGCAAAATAAACGCCGTGCGCAAAGAAAACGGCGGCTTCACGCCGCCATCAAAGACCACCGCGCCAGCGGTTTCGTTCAACCTCTTTCGTAGATTGCATAGTTCGCG
>JBDGZZ010000333.1:0-4371 GCA_039588335.1 Gemmatimonadota bacterium
AAGAGACGGGAGGAGACGGTAAGAAGAGTCGGCAAGAGACGGGCAAGAAGAGACGGGAAGAGACGGGCGGAGACGGCAAGAGACGGTAAGGGTCCGCCCCGACAATCGATTGCAGAGTGCAGAGCTCAGATTGCAGAAGTCCTACATCGTCCTGTATCGTCCTACTATTGGAACGAAAGGTCGCCCGGATCTTCATCCGTGAGAAGTCGCATCAGCCGCGGATTGATGAACAGTTTCTCGCGACCGGCCTTCACCTCTTTCAGAACGCCCACGCTGCACAAGCTCTTGAGGTACACTGCCGCGGTCTGACGCTGCGCGATCCCGCCTCGACCACGTTCTTGATGCGGCAGTAAGGGTGAAAGAAAATCATCTCCACCATCTCGCGGCTGTATACTCCTGGCGCCTCGGCCCGGACGTACACCGCGGTGTCTTCCATCAAGTCTCTGATCGCCCGGATGCGATCACGCTACCGCTGCTGAGGTACTCACCGGGTCGGCGACGAACTCGCCGTCGAACTTCTTCATCAACTCAACCTCGGCGTTCATCTCCTTGCTCAGCACGAGATGGTGCGCCTTGGCCTCGACCAGGTCCCACTCCAGCGACGCGATACTGTCGGTGACGTCGAACAGGCCTTTCACCAGTTCGTCACGGATGGATTGATACCTGACTAACTCCTCGTCACCGCCGGCCACAATGGCGCGGGCTAGCAGCTCCGCGTCGCGCAGGGCGTCGGTTATCCCGTGCGCGGTGAGCGGGTCCTTGAAGTAGGCCGCGTCACCCACCAGCGCCCAGCCCGGTCCCACTGCGCGCCGCAAGAAGCCGCGTACACCGGGAAACCCTCGCAACTTGCCGGAAATCGCCGAGTCGGCCACGCGCTCCGCCAGCATGGGCGAAACATCTCGCAGTACAGCGTGATACAGTTCTTCCAGTCCCCGTTTTCTCGTCTTCTCGAAACGGGTGGGCGATAGCGACGCGAACACGCACGTATCGCCGTCGTTCGTCGGGATGGACCCGACGGCCGCGCCGATGTTGTAGAACCACTGGAAGCCATCCAACCCGAGGTCGCGACGGTAGCTGTAGATAGACGCGGTCGCATGCGCCGCCGTACCTACGGGCTCGGCCTCCACTATTCGCGCAACACGCGAACGCAGACCATCGGCACCGATGACGAGCCCGGCCGTTACGTCGATCTCCCGTCCACCCACGCCGGCGATGCGCGCCCCGCGGACCCTACCATTACGATCGCGCAACAGGTCGACCACGGAGTTACCCAGTGCCACTTCCGCCCCGGCTGCCTCTGCGGCGTCCAACAGCACCGCATCGATGACCGTCCGACGCGGAGCATACAACCCGTCGACTCCATCCTTGGGCTTGATAGGGATCTCGATGGACTCTTCGCCATAGTGGAAAGTGGTCGTCGTAATCGTAGGTGTCTCAGCTGCTTTGATCGTGTCGAGCACGCCCCAGCGATGCAGCTGCATTATGGCGCCTCGCATGAGCGCGTGGGTCGACAACGTGTCGCTGCCACGCCGCATGGGGTCCACCAGGAGGACACGTAGTCCTTGGCGGGCCAAGAGCAGTGCCGTGGAGGCGCCCGCGCACCTGGCGCCGGCGATAATGACGTCGTAACTCGCGTACTCGAACGGGGACGACGTGCGGGTATTCATGCGCTTAGTCATGCTACGCTCGGCAGTTCCAGTGTGAAGGAGCGCGTGCTGGGCACCACAATCCCCCCGTCGAGATGCGCCGCCAGGTGTTTGCTCAGGTCCCGTGCGTCGGCGCCGGCCCCGTCGATGAGGCTCGACTTGCGACGTCGCAGGAAAGGAATGCCCATCAGATACATACCGGGCGACGCAACCACGCCGCCGTCGTGCTTGATCCGGCCCTTGTGGTCGAAGACCGGAACATCGAGCCAAGAATAGTCGGGGCGGTAGCCCGTTGCCCAGAGGATTGTCTTGATCTCACCGCTCGTGAGATCCAGCCCAAGTCGGGGCGACTCGTCGAGCCGCGTGGGATCGAACCGGTGCGCGGGGTGGACCTCGCCCTCACCCATATGCTCAGCCACCCATTCGTCTATCCGATCGAGCAGCCGGTTCATCTTGAGGTCGGCCATCCGCACGAGGTTGCGGAGCGAGCCCGAGAACTGCGCTTTGCCGTCACGAATTCCCGCAAGACGCCCCACGAGCCTCACGCCGATGTCAGTGAGCGCGTTGAGATCCATGTTGTGCCGGTCGTCCGATCCCGCCAGTTGCAGGGACGGCACGTGGCGCACCCGGTTGACGTCGTCTACCTCCGTATAGAACTCGTCGAGCACGCCGGCGACGTCCATCCACCACTGGATGTCACGACCTCGATAGGTACGCGGCACGCGAACGTGCTCACCCGCCGAGAGCGTCACCGGACGGCCCGAGCGGTGGATTTCCTGTGCGATTTGGGTCCCGCTCGCGGACGCGCCCACTACTAGCACGCCTCCCTCCTCGAGCTGATCGGGATTGCGGTACTGCATCGGTGTCAACGTCGCGATGGATGACGGCAGCGCCGTCGCCATCGCCGGAACGTTCGCCACGTTGCAGGCACCGGTGGCGAGGACAACCGTGCTGCAACGCCATACACCGCGGTCGGTGACGACCTGGTAGCCGTCGTCGACGCGCCGCACCGAGATGACGGTGGTGTGACTCTGCACTGGAGCCGCGATCGCCTCGGCGTACCCTTCGAAGAACCGGATCGTTTCCGGCATTGTGCGGAATCCATGCGGGTCGTCCCCTTGGTACCCGTACCCGGGAAGCCGGCTCTGCCAGTTGGGTGTGAGAAGTCGCAGTGAGTCCCACCGCTCCTTCTTCCACGAGTTTGCCACCTCACCGCGCTCCAGAACCACATGGTCGATCGAGCGGTCGGTGAGGCAGCGGCTCATGGCCAACCCGGCGTGGCCGGCTCCGATGACAACGGTCGTAGTACGCATGGCTCCGTCCTCCGATCTCGCAAGCGAGATCAGTTGACCTCCACCGACACGTTCGTCGGGTTCGTGATGATGTCGAATACGGCGGACCGCTTCTGTGACTGGGCCACCACCGCCTCGATCTCGTCTTGTGTCGCGTCGGCATCGATGTCGTACGACACCTTGATGCCACTGAATCCGTTGCGTACATCGCTGTCGATTCCGAGGATTCCTTGGATGTCCATGGCACCCTCGAGCGTTGCCGTGACAGAGCGGAGCTGGATGTTGCGATTCTGGGCGACCGCGGCGATCCCAGCGGTCAGACAACTGGCCAGGCCCGCCAGTACGATCTCGACCGGGGCAGCACCCTGGTCCTCCGACGCGAACAGCTCAGGGTGGTCGGCTTCGAGCGTGAACTGACTCTTGTGCTTCTGCTCCTCGCCGAGTCCGAAGAATCCCTCGACGGTCGACTTGCTGTGGGTGCCCTTGACCCACACGTTCCTGGCCCGCCAGGCGAACTGGGCGCCCTCGGGTGCCTCTGTCAGTGCCTCACGGGCACCGAGCAGGGCCTCGACATTGACTCCATTGTTCGCCGTCTTGGTGGTAGTCATGATCTTTCCGCCTCCATCAGGTTGTTCGTGGTTGCTTTCCCCTTCACTACATAAGGCGCAGGGGAGGTCGAATCGGGATCATCAGGTCGGTAGCGGCCGAGGCGGCAATGGCCATTTCACATCCGTGGACAGCTCCGTTGGGGGAGCCTATACTTGCGGGTTCGAAACAGGCTGCTAAACAGATACTTCGCGTTGGGTGACAACGCCGATCTACGGAACAACCAAGACCGGGCGCAGATTCCTCAATCAGCCTGAGCGGATGAAGCTTGAACCAGCGGGGGAGAGATGAGCCAACAAAGCGACGTATGGCCGAACGGGATGCCCGAGATTGGGCAAACGGCTCAGAGATCGCGGGTTGTAGCCAGCAACGACATCGAACTGTTTACTGCAATCAGCGGCGACCGCAACCCGTTGCACTATGATGAGGAGGCTGCCAAGGCCACACGCTTTGGCGGCATTGTCGTCCAGGGGGGTGTCACCAGCGCTATCCTGAACGCGGTGGTTGCCGAAGATTTGCCCGGCCCGGGCACAGTCTTTCTGCAGGTGAACTGGAGTTTCAAGGCACCGGTGCGGCCGGGGGACACCATAACCGGCGAAGTCGAGATTACAAAGGTGCGGGCGGACAAGCCGATCACAGAACTGGAAACTCGGGTTTTCCTTGCCGACGGTACTGTGGTACTGGATGGCACGTCGGTATGCTATACAATGCCATTAGCCGGCTGACCAAACGTCGTGACATGCGACGTCGCAAACGTGAGTTCGCATCAAGAAGAGTCGGTAAGAAGAAACGGTAAGGGACGGAAAAAAAGAGACGGTAAGAGACGG
>JBDGZZ010000334.1:0-4347 GCA_039588335.1 Gemmatimonadota bacterium
GGACTCGCTGACGATGACATACTTCTATTCATGCTCGAGTTGGCGGTCTCGACTGATACCATCTCATGGCCGACCGATTTCGTCCTGCTGACGGAGACTGACCACGACGGCGGTAAAACCGCAGTGGGGTGGAAGCGGGCGTCAAGCGAGTCCGGTAGCTACGTCGCCACCTGGACTACGAGTTCTCGCGCTGTTGCGATTCTATATGCCGTTAGTGGTGCTAATACCACTGGCACCCCAATGACGGTAGGCACTTGGGCGCTTAATTCTGGCACGACACCTGACCCACCATCGTCCGATCCTGGGAGCAGTGCTGAGCGGCTGGCTGTGGCGGTTTATGGGCAAGAGGGCAAGGGTAACGGCCGGTTTACTGCCCCGAGCAGCCCGAACGCGTACACGGAGCCGGCTAACTCTGATAGAGGCACGACCGGTGGCGGGTCAGGTGCCGATCACTGTGGGATCGGCGCGTCGTATCGAACCTACACGGGGCAGGCTGAAGACCCGGGTACTGCGACGTCGGCCACGAATGACGGATGGGCCGCCCAGACGATTGTATTTGATCCGGGCGGGACGGTTCAGCAACTTGTTGCTGACGTTGTTGGTAGCGGGCTAGTGACGGCGGACTTGTCCGCGACCCTCGACCTCATCGCTGCGACTTCTGGTAGTGGGCTGGCGACCGCTGCTCTCGGTGCAAAGAGGCCGTTAGTCGCGGCGGTTACTAGCTCGGCACTTGTAACGGCGGATCTGTCCGCGAAAAAACGATTAACCGCAGCGGTTACTGGCTCGGGGTTGGTGACGGCTGAGCTTACGGGCACGTTTGGTTTCGATGCCGCTATTGTGGGAAGTGGGCTGGGAACCGCCGACATGAGACCTACGCGTGGCCTTGACGCCGCAGTTACTGGCTCAGCCCTGATGACAGCGGACCTGTCCGCAAAGAAACTGTTTACCGCAGTAGTAACGGGATCGGGACTGGTGACGGCTGACGTCAGTCCATCGCGTGGCCTTGACGCGGCCGCTGTGGGCAGTGGGACTGTAACAGCTGACCTTACGGGCACATTCGTCTTGGCAGCTGCCATTACGGGCAGCGGTCTGGCAACCGCCTCTCTCTCAGCCACGCTTGGCCTTGACGCAGCGGCAACGGGATCGGCATTGGCAACGGCCGATCTGACGGTTGCCGGCGGTGCCGTGCAACAACTAGTCGCCGCTGTCAGCGGTACTGGATTGGTGACCGCTGATCTGAGCGTGACTCGTGGCCTTGATGCAGCTGTTACGGGCGTTGGTGCTGTTGTATCCAATTTGGTTTCGACTCGTGCACTGAATGCAGTTATTGTAGGGTCGGGGGTTACAAGTGCCGATTTAGTTGCAACCATTGGGTTAGGTGCGGAAATTGTCGGCACTGGTACAATCAGCGCTGACTTATCGAACGCAATCTTTAGGTCCTACTTTACTTCCCCAACCATGACCGCTGACGTATCGTCTCAATGATCAAAAACACCCCCAGTCAATCTGTAGGATTTCAGATGGTTTCGGCCACCACGGGGGCGGGAGTTACCACTGGGACCCCTACTGTTTATTACACCCTTGATAATGGCACCCAATCCACAGGGACTGGCACGTCAACTCATAAGGGGCAGGGGTGCTGGACGTACGCGCCACTGCAGGCTGAAACAAACGCCGACCACTTGTTGTTCACGATGGTCTTGGCAACGGCGGTCACTCAGACTGTCAATATCTACACGTCCACTGGACGTACATTGTCGTCCTCGGGTAACACAACCTTAGTGGGGAGTACTTGATGGCTATTACGATTCAACGGACATGGTCTGTCGCAGGACTGCCAACGGATGTAACTACGGCGCTCATCAGTGACCCCACTGGTACGTTTGGTATCAAGCGGGACGACACGGGCGCCGTGGTTGTGGCAGATGGCACGGCCATGACGAAGGTATCTACCGGAAACTACGAATACACGTTTAATGAGCCCGACTCGACAATCACGTACACCGCCTATGTTGAGTTCGTTTATCAAGGGTCAACGTACCATTTCGAGCATGACATCCCAGCGTCCGTGGGTGGAGATACCGCGTTGGGGACGACGTTCGCTAAACTAGCGGATGCAGTGAACGACTTCTTGGGTTGGGGGTCAGGAGAGACGGAGAGGACCGCCCGTGCAATCAATGCAGGCTACCGAGAGTTTCTGCACCCCATCTACACCGACAGCCGAGGCAGGAAGGTCAGCCACGAATGGTCGTTTCTGAGACCGGAGTACACGTTCAGCACTGTGGCGGACGTGAGTAGCTACAACCTGCCAGCTGATTTCGGTCGCCTGGATGGAGACCTGTATTACTCAACTGACGATTGGTCCTATCACTCAATTCGTCAGGTAAGTCAGCAGCAGGTGTTTAACCTGCAGCAGTATCCATGGTCTGGGGATTCGACCTATTGGCCTCACTATGCTGCGGTTCAGCCAATCGCAATGGATGGCCTAACGCAACAGAGGTGGCGACTGTTGTTGTGGCCAACCCCTGGGCAGGTATATTCAATCAAGTTCAAATACCACGCGCTCCAGAATGAACTGGACAGCTCTAATCCCTACCCCCTGGGTAACGCTGCCCACTCACTGACAATCGAGGCGGCTGTTCTGTACGCCGCCCAGCGGATGTACGATGATAGTATCGACCATTGGTCTGAAATCTACAAGTCACGCCTCGAGGCATCCGTGAGTATGGACCGCAAGATGTCACCGTCCACATTGGGTATGATCCGGGAAGAGTCGGACGGCAGCATGGGAGTGTATTACCAAACCGACGTAATCCTTGTGAATGGGGTAGAACCATAATGGGCACAGCAATCGACCGGGCTAGTACCCGAACTGCCTGCTTATTCAGCAGCACCGAAGCGAATTCGGAAGTCATCGAGTTCGGCTCGTTCGCCGACATGGCATTGATCTTCCCGGCCACCTATACGGCCACGTCCATCTCTATTCGAGCCTGGCACGGTGCTTGGCGTACAGCCAAGGCAAGTACCGAAGACGCTGGGCAGGGCGACGATGCCTGGAAGGAGATCACCACGATCGTCCCCTCCGCCGATGCAGTGGTCAAACTCCCCGACGAGTGTTTCCCCCACGATCTACTGAAGTTCGTGACCAACAATGCTGGGTCGAATGCCCAGATTGTCTGGATGGTCTGCAAAGGCTGAACTTGACAGCTTGTCCGACGCTGTAATACGATGCGGGCATGGCGGACAAGGTGGTACGCGACGATAAGATGACCTATCGTCTGACGCGTCGTCAGAAGAGGCAGGTCATATCTGACGCTAAGGCTATGCGAATGAGCCTAAGCGATTACCACCGCTGGAAAATGTGTGGCGAGGAGCCAGAGAGGCTGCTCCGAAAATGAGGTGGTATCGAGATGAAAACGATTGTCGTGCTGATCGCGGTCCTGCTGTTGTGTGTTGCCTCTGCCGAGGGCCAGTGACGACGCTGCCCGGTGCAGTTGGCACCGATCGCGGTTGGTCAGCCCGTCCCCATGCAGCAGGTCTTGCAGCCGCTGCCGCGCGGACCGTTGCGGCGGTTGTTCTTCCCATCGCGTGTCTTGTATCGGTCGCAGCTGGTGCCGATCTTAGACTCGCAACCTGCAAGGTCGCCGTCCGAGAGGGCGCCGGCCACGCCGTCGGCTCAGGTGTCGCCATCCACTCTTCAGCGCGTCTGGGTTCGATCGTTCTAACTAACCGGCACGTTGTCGGCGGTCAGAACGCAGCGACTTGCCGATTCTTCCAAGACGATGCGCTGTATCCCGGTAAGGTCATCTGGCGATCCACCGATGGTGACGTGGCTGCGGTGCAATGTGGCCGCACGGGTGTCTTCGCCGAGGTCGACGAACGACCGATCGAGGATGGCGAGAAGCTATTCTGGCTGGGTTATCCAAACAGCGGCACGTTGAGCCGCGCGACAGGTACGCCGGCAACGCGGTTTGTGTCTGGTGACATTGAATTGACCTCTGATCGTCGCAGTATCGAGGGCGAGTCTGGCGGCGGTGTGTTCGATGCCGATGCGGAGTTGGTCGGTCTGATCTGGGGCCATGGCGGGCCACGTACGGCGACTATGGTTCCGCTCGACCGCGTCCGGCTAACGCAGCATCTCAATCAGATATGCCAACCGTGGCAGCCGCCACCGACAAGGCCGCCCTCGGTTGTTCGCGGTCCTCCCGGCCCGAGGGGTCCAGCGGGACCACCTGGGCCGCGGGGGCCGGCTGGTGAGGGAGCCCCTCCTGGGGTGAAGGGCGACAAGGGCGACCCTGGTCCGCCCGGCGAGTCCATTCCCGTCGATGTAGCCAGTCTGCCCCCGTT
>JBDGZZ010000335.1:0-5335 GCA_039588335.1 Gemmatimonadota bacterium
CCCGTCCGTACCAAATTGCGTTGCCGCCTGTAGCCACCTGGGTTAGTGTTTTACATGGGACCTTTAGAGCGATAGGCCCCTTTTTTTGGGTGGGAGAAGTGCATGTGGCACTCGACAGCAACTAGCCGTCGCCCCTCATCGACGTCCTTGCTCCTCGTGTTTTTGGTGGTCGTAGTCGCCATGTCACTGGGGCTGGGATACCACGCTATTGCCACGGCCCGCTCACATCGTGATACGGTAGAAGACGCGCTCAGAGACTACGCAAGCATGGCCGCCTGGGAGTTTTCCCGAGTCATGCGTGAGAGGCTGGACTGGGTACTCGGGCGTGCGTTCGACGACGTGCCGCGCAGGAGTCGCCCCAGCGACTTACCGTCTCCTTCGGTAATCGCTCGTGAGATGGAGCGGACGTTGAGATCGCTACGCTGCGAGTGTCGGGACCTTCGTAATCCAGTCGCGTACTTCCGTTTTGATCTGACAGACCGCACCACCATATCCATTCCGGACACGCTTCCGAACACCGTCATGGAAGCGGTGGTGGACACCCTGACTGCCTACCTGAAAGAGCGTGGCAACGGAAGAGTCGGACTCGTCGCGGCGGAATTGAGTGGGATTCCCGAGACTGCAATCCTCGTGGCATACTCAGTTGTATACAATCGCGGTGGAACCGCCCGGTCCGTGTTTGGCTTCATTGCCAAACCTACGGCCTTCAGCGAGCTGTTTGCCCGTTGGTATGGTCTCGAGCCTCTCCTTCCGCCATCTATTGCAGGTGAGGAGCCCAACGACTCTCTGCTTCACGTAGCGATATACGCACCCGGCGACGAAAAGGTCTTCGAGTCAGGTGTAGCGTATCCGCTGACATACGCGGCTCGTGACTCTGTAGGACCGGAGTATGGTGGTTTGATGGTCGAGACGGCAGTCAGGCCGGACGCGGCCAGTCATCTCATCATAGGTGGCCTGCCGCGTTCACGCCTCCCGATCATTTTCGGGTTGTTACTTGTCACTCTGGGTGTTGGAGTTGCGGCTCTGTTTCAGATACGTCGCGAGCATCAGCTCGCCCGGCTCCGCGACGACTTTGTTTCCGGGGTGTCACATGAGTTACGCACACCGTTGGCACAGATCCGAATGTTCGCCGAGTTGTTGGATGACGGCAAGCTGAGGACCGAGTCTGAGCGTAAGCGCTCCATGAATGTGATCAACCGTGAGGCGCGCAGGTTGACTCACTTGGTGGAAAATGTTCTGCAGTACTCGCGACTGCGGCGGGCTCCTGGCAGAATCGGAGTGGAAAGAACCGATGTTGCAGCGACGGTAGGTGAGGTCATCGATGTGTTCAGGCCTTTGGCAGAATCACTCGACGTTCAGATAATCAGAGAAGTAGACGATGCCCACGTGGTCTTAGCCGACCGTGATATCGTCAAGCAGATGTTACTCAACTTGTTTGACAATGCTCTGAAGTATGGGCCCAAGGGACAGACTATCACCATTGGTGCTGCACGAACTGGACACCAAATCAGGCTTTTTGTTCAGGATGAAGGCCCCGGCATTCCCCAGAGTGACCGTACTCGAATCTGGGAGCCGTACCGTCGGTTGGAGAGCAACGGCAACGGAGCAGCTGCCGGAACCGGGATCGGGTTAGCCGTTGTAGAGAGGCTTGCGTCGCTTCACAACGGAAAGGCTTGGGTGGAGGAACCGCCGGAAGGTGGTGCTCGATTCGTGGTCGAGCTACCCGCCATAGATGCCGAACCGGCCACTGGAGTGAACGACAATGCGTGACGGCTACGCTCCCAGGATTCTGGTCGTTGAGGACAATGCCGATCTGGCGTTCGGCCTTCGCACTGCCTTGGAGATAGAGGGCTATGAAGTAGAAGTGGCGGAGGACGGGCATAAGGGATTGGAGCGGCTCCGCGACTCCGAGCCGGACCTACTCATTCTCGACTTGATGTTGCCGGGAATGGATGGCTTCACCGTGCTTCGCGAGGCACGTAATGACGGTCTGGATATGCCCGTTCTGATTCTGACTGCCCGTGGCGAAGAAGCAGACAAGGTCCTCGGACTCGACTGCGGGGCGGATGACTACGTCACCAAGCCATTCGGCACATTGGAGCTGCTCGCGCGCGTGAGAGCGCAGCTGCGGCGGATACAATCGGAGGAGACCACCGGTGGGGCGGAAACTGTACTCCAGTTTGGGGATGTGGAGGTGGATTCCGCATCGCACATCGTCCTCCGCAGAGGAGAGCCGGTGTCGCTCACTCCGAAGGAGTTCGATTTGCTCGTGGCCCTTATCAGGCGATGCGGCGCAGTTGCCACGCGTGACGACCTCTTAAAGGATGTGTGGCAGTACGAGGATGGAGTGTTGACACGCACTGTTGACATACATATCGCCGAGCTGCGGCGGAAGCTGGAAGCAGATCCAGCACAGCCACAGCACATTCTCACAGTCCGCAAAGTAGGCTATCGATTGCAGAAATGAGTTCATTATCACTGCCGCCCGGGCAATAGCATTGCACGTAGGCGACCTCAGAAGGACAACCGAATGAAGAATTACATATCGAAGATCGTTCTCTCACTCACGCTGTGTGTCATTTCGTTGACGACCACCTCACGTGCACAGGAGCCTGTAGCTGACACGACATCGGAGGCGCTCTTTGTATTCGAAGACTGTAACGCTCCGAACTGCGACTTCGATCACTTCAGGCGTGAGATCACCTGGGTGAACTGGGTGCGAGATAGGCAAGACTCGGATGTACACTTGCTCGTCACAGCGCAGCGAACCGGTGGCGGAGGTTGGGATTATACGGTCGACTACATTGGGCGGAGAGATTTTGACGGCGTTACAAAGTCGCTGTCCTATGTCTCCGATCCTAATGATACTGACTCGGAAGTGCGTGAGGGACTCACTCAGACAATAGCGCTGGGCTTGGTGCAATTCGTGGAATCCACACCGCTCGCTCCACGGTTGCGCGTTATATATGACGAACCCGAGGTTGCAGTTCTGCAGCGAGAAGAAGACGATCCTTGGAACTTGTGGGTGTTCCGGATTGGTGGTAATGCGTCGATTGAAGGTGAACAGACGGAGAGCGGCTACTCGCTGGAGGGATCAGCGAATGCAGACCGGGTATCCGAGGAATTGAAAATCCAGTTCCGCCTTTCAGGGGAATACGAGCACAATGAGACTGAATTGGACGAGGGAGATACCTATGTCTTCACGTCGGAGGACTACACCGCAAACCTACTCATGGTGTGGAGCTTGGGCCCGCATTGGTCTTTGGGGGGAAGGGCAAATGCAAACAGATCCACATTCCTGAATAGGGACCTGGCAGTTAGCGCTGGGCCTACCGTGGAGTTCAACATCTTTCCCTACGATGAATCAACGCGGCGTTCCATAACGTTTCGGTACACCATCGAGGCAGCCGCATTCAACTACGAGCTGGAAACTGTCGAGGGAAGTACCGAAGAAATCCTGCCCCGCCACGCCCTGATGATTTCGGCGGCCGTGCAGCAACCCTGGGGTGAGGTTTTCGGCTCGGTCGAAGGAATCCAGTACCTGCACGATCCCAAGACGCACCGAATCAACACGTTCCTCAATGCGGAGTACCGGCTGTTCCGCGGACTCAACCTCGATGTGTTCGGCTCGTTTTCGCGCATCAAGGACCAGTTCTTCCTGCCGGCTGAAGAGCTGACCGAGGAGGAGATTCTAACGCGGCGCAGGCAAAGGGAAACTGACTATCGGTTCGACTTCGGTGCCGGCTTTAGCTACCGGTTCGGTTCGAAATTCGCGAATATCGTCAATCCGAGGATGGGTGGTGGTGGCAGGCGCGGATTCCGCCGGGGTGGCTGAATTGAGCCGCTACTTCGGAGGATTGCCGCGCGTTGACGCAATGAGTGAAGGCCGGTCTACTCGGGAAGTCTTGCAAAGGACCATTAGAAGAGGGTGCGCCTTCTAGTCCACACCTGGGGCGGACAACTCCAACCTCTAGCTCCTCTCTAGCGGTCGATCTCGACAATAAGTATCCTAAATACATACTTCGGAAGCGGCGGCATGGCTACGGTTTATCTGGCGCGAGACGGTAGGTACTCTCGCCAGGTCGCTGTAAAGGTGTTAAAGCCGGATCTCGCCGCTGCGCTCGGCGCCGAGCGTTTCCTGCGCGAGATACGGATCACGGCCCAGCTGAACCATCCCCACATCCTGCCGCTACTGGATTCGGGCGAGGCTGGAGAATTCCTGTACTACGTCATGCCGTACGCCGCGGGCGAATCCCTACGCCGGCGATTGAATCAGCGTGATCCTCTCTCGTTGGACGTCGTCATTCCCATAGTCAAGCCTGTTGCGGCTGCACTGGGGCACGCACATCGACACGGCGTGATCCACCGCGACATCAAACCCGAGAACATCCTGTTTTCTGAAGGACTTCCCATCGTGTCGGACTTCGGCATTGCCAAGGCAGTCAGCTCTGTCGGCCGGGACGCACTAACTCGCAGCGGCTTTCCGCTGGGAACTCCCGGATACATGAGCCCCGAACAGGCTGCCGGAAACACAGACCTCGACGAGCGGACGGATGTTTGCGGCCTGGCGTGCGTTGTGTACGAGATGCTCATCGGTGAAACACCTGGCGTATGGTCCACTCCGGACGAGGTCAAAGTGGGTCGTTTTTCGGAGCTGACTGCCGGGCACCGTGAACGACTGGAACGGTTTCCCGGTCGCGTGGAGCAGGTGCTGGTAAAAGCTTTGGCGATTCGGCCCGCACAGAGGATCGCGACGCCGCTGGAGTTCGCGGATGCACTGGTGGCTGTT
This sequence comes from Gemmatimonadota bacterium, assembly GCA_039588335.1. Taxonomy (GTDB): domain Bacteria; phylum Gemmatimonadota; class Gemmatimonadetes; order Gemmatimonadales; family GWC2-71-9. Next base: position 4,790 of record JBDGZZ010000335.1, read on the forward strand.
GCCGAGCCGAGTGCTAAGGTTCGGGATGACAAGGTGCATGAGATATTGGAGCGTGCGGCCGAGCTTCAGGATGAGCGCGAAACAGAGGATGCCGCCTTGTCCATAGGAGGTGTCGAGCAGGTTGCCGCCGAAGTAGGGATTGCACCGCAGCGTGTGCGTGAAGCGCTCGATGAAGTAGAGCGACCCCGTGCCTCAGTGTTGGTCCCGCAACGCGTCACAGTGCCAACGCGATTCACCAAGGATACGCTGCTGTTGGACCGGGCCGTCGTAGGAGAGGTGACCGAGTCCGAGCATGCAGCGTTGGTTGACGAGATTCAGTCGACTCTGGGAATCGTGGGACACGTTTCAACCGTTGGAAAATCGCTCACTTGGAGCCCCGCGGCTCCTGGGGCGGATAGCCGCAAGTTGGTAATCACGGTCACCTCGCAGGCTGGCAGAACCCGCATCCATATCGAAGAACGCTTCGAGTTGGCGGGATGGAGATTGTTCGCCCCTGGTTGGGGTGCTGCTCTCGGGGCACTGCTTGGAGCAGGGGCGGGAGTCGTA
>JBDGZZ010000335.1:5342-9661 GCA_039588335.1 Gemmatimonadota bacterium
GGAGCCGTACTGGGGCTTGGGGAGACAGGCATCGTCATCCCGGCCCTCGTCGGCGCGTTTGGTGGTGGTTTTTCGATGGCGAACGCCTTCATCCGCATCCCGGCGAATCGGCGCAAGCCACAGCTAGAGGAGCTTGCCGATCGACTTGCCCTGCTGTGCGAGACGGGTTCTTCGATCGATTGACTGGCTGTTCGTCACTCCCACTCGATAGTTCCTGGTGGCTTGGACGTCACGTCCAGCGCCAGGCCCCCGACTCCTGGCAGTGCGAGGATGGCTGCTCGCACCTCATCCACCATAGACACTGGTAGCTCAACCGGAGTCGCAGTCATGGCACGCTGCGATCGTACGGGTCTTATGACAACGAGTTCGCCCTCCGTATCATCGAAGGCTAGAGGCACGAGGACGGTGGGGCACTGCCAGATCTCATCATAGAGTCCGTGCTCTGTCAGGGCGCTCATGACGATGTGATCTGCTTCCCGTAACACGTCCAGACGTTTCTCTGTCACGGTAGCAGGCAAGGGTCGGGAGGAAATCGGAGGTTTCGTTCCCAGGTTCCAGAGGCAGCGGTTGATACCGGGTATGTCGGCTGTGATCGCCGATGCGGTATCCAACAACTCTGGCCACGTGACGTGGCCACTCAAGAGCACCGGATGTTCGTACGCCCGTAGGTCCGCCTTTACGCCAACTGAACGGATGGGAAGCAGTAAGCTCTGCAATCCGTATCGTCTGCCCAATTCAGCGACGGTTGGAGCTATCTCGTCGAAACCAGTTGTGTCTGGCGTCCCGTCATTGCATAACAGACGGACACCAAGTCCGGGTCCGGGGAACGGATGGCGCCACAGGGCCTCACGCGGTACACCCAGACGCTCGCCCAGCTCACGTACCTCGACTTTGTACAGCTCTGATAGAGGTTCTACTACTCGTCCTTCCGCAATCATCTCTTCTATGATCGGGACTCGGTTGTGGTGTGTCTTGATGATATCCGCCCGTTTCGTACCGCCGGTCTCAATCGTATCGGGGTAGATCGTGCCCTGGGCCAGTAGGTGGCCTTCCAGTCCCAGTCGCTTGCCTTCATCCTGAAAGACCTTGATGAAAGTGTCGCCAATGATCCTTCGCTTGCGCTCGGGATCGGTTTCGCCCGCCAGCGCGCCGAGGAAAACGGTGCTTGCGTCTACAAAGTTCAGGTGTTCATCGAGGCCGAGTCGGTGAAACAGATCGATCACCTGGCGGCTCTCGCCTTTGCGCATGAGGCCGTTATCGATGTGGAGCAGGTGGAGGTGGTCGGGTCCGACAGCTTGAGCGATTATTGCTGCGGCAACCGTCGAGTCGACGCCACCGGAGGCCAGGAGAAACACGGAGCCGTCGCCTACCTGCTCGCGGATTCGATCGCACTCTTCTCCGACGAAGCCGTCCATGCTCCAGGTGGGTCGGCACCCACAGATCTCGAGCACGAAGTTGGCTATCATCTGATCGCCGTGTACCGTGTCGTCAACTTCGGGGTGGTACTGAAAGCCGTAGCGTCGGAGCGAATCCGAACCGATCGCAGCGCAGCGGTGCTCGGTCGAGTCCCCTCCTGTCACCGTGTGTCCCAGTTCTTCGAACTCGGGACCCAAGGCCACAACCGAGTCATAATGGCTCATCCAAACCGGCTCGACGGGGCCGAGGCCTGCGAACAGCGGGTGCTCGCGGTTCAGGTGGAGGTCGGCCTTTCCCCACTCACGCCCCCCATGTACTACCTCTCCGCCGTAGTGCTTGGCAATCTCCTGATGTCCGAAGCAGAACCCGATGATCGGAACGTCGAGGTCATATATCTCCTTCGTGTACGTCGAATCTTCTCCGTATGCCGAAAGGCTGGGACTGCCGGAGATGATGATTCCCTTGTAGTTCTGGAAAGCATCTATCCCATCTTCCGGTTGACGAATCTCGGCCAAGACTCCTTGACGCCGCACTTTTGTAGAGATCAGGTGTGCGTACTGGCCGCCGAAGTCGATGACCGCGACCGTGTCGTGTTCCTTGGACCAACTCGGGTGTTTGTCATTCATGGCGTGGACGGTGAGCTTACCACGTGAAGGGTTCTGTGGGAAGGGGTGGCGGAATCATCGGTCAGCGCCGGACGGTACTTGCGTGTATGAAAGGCAGTATCACCTTGCTCGGATCGGCACCCCAGCGCATCTTGGTCAATCTCTTCTTCAGAATGAAAATCCCGAGGGACCTCCGGCTCCCGTCAATTGGAGGATTGACATGATCTTGCTGAAGCGTATGCACGTCACCGTACTTCCGTCATTGCTATTGACTGCCCTGAGCGTGCCAGTCTCCGCGCAGGAGAAGGTGGTGGACGAGGCACTTACAACCGAGACATTCCTTGAGCCTGCAGCCGAGATAGCCGAAGCCGTAATGGCGCCGCGCCATTTGAATGCGGCCTTGGGGAACCCGAGCCCGGACGGGCGGTTCTTCCTGGATGGAGTTGGTCACGGTCCACCCAGTATGGCCTCGTTTGCCAAGCCGTTCTATCGGTTGGGGGGTCAGCAGGTCGACTTCAGCGCAAACCGGTCCAGACAGCTCACAACTCGGAGTGATGTTGGTCTCGACGTCATCGACGCGGAGACGGGGAGCAAGACATCAATCCAGATACCTGATGGTGCTGGTATTTCCTCACCCAAGTGGTCGCCAGACGGGTCTCAAGTCGGGTTCCTGGTACATCGTGAAGACGGTAGTTATGTGTATGTGGCAGATCCCACTAACGGCCGGTCGCGCCAAGTGACGCGGACACCGGTATTGGCCACTCTCTATACGTCGTTCGAGTGGACACCCGATTCCCGATCGATCGTAGCCGTTCTATTACCCGAGGGTCGGGGCGAGCCGCCGATGAGACCTGCCGTGCCGACGGGGCCGCAGGTCCGTGTCACGACACCGGAGACGAATCGAATTCGGACGTACGCGGACCTTCTCGAGGGACCGCACGAGAAGGATTTGGTCGAGTACTACAACACCGGCCAGTTGGCGGTCGTGGATGTTCAGAATCGTCGGGCACGACGCATCGGTGAACCTGCCATGGTCAGCAACATCGACGTTTCGCCAGACGGTGCGTTCGCACGCGTGAGTACCATGAGAAGGCCATTCTCTTACATCGTGCCCACCCGCTCGGCCGGCGGTGCGGAGGAGGTATGGAGCCTGGAAGACGGAGCAGTCATTACGCTTCTGAGCGAGCGGGAGGTAAACGAGGGGACGCCCAACGACACCACCGACAACGGTGACGAAGAACCGGATAAGCGCAGTTTCTCGTGGCGACCCGACGGACAGGGCCTGAGCTTCCTGCAGATGGAGCCGCGCCAGCCCGACGACAGCGCCCAGGCGGACAGTGCTCAAACTGACGAACCGCTGCAGGGCGGTGGACGTGGGGGTGGGTCGCGGCGCAAGGACCGTGTGTTCCAATGGTTACACCCGTTTGACTCGACGTCGATGACTGTCGTCTACGAAAGCAACAGTCGACTCCAGGGTGTACGCTACTCCGCTAACACGGAAGTCCTGTTCTTGACGGAGCAGACAGGCCAGAAGGTACATGAGTACGCAGTATTTCTGAGTGATACCTCATTGACCCGTCACACCATCCATCGGGGTGAGAGACCCCGCTTCGGCCGTGGTGGCGGTGCTAGGATGCTCACCAAGACCTTAGCCAATGGTGCGTCAGTAGTGCAGCTGACCTCGGACGGTGAGAACGTCTTCTTGATGGGCGTTGACAACGCGGATGACTCCATGGATGAGGGTCCCAAGTCTTACATCGACCGCGTCGAAATAGAGACTGGCGAGAAGGAACGGGTCTACGAGAGTGAGAACGACGGTGTTTGGGAGAATGTGGTTGATGTCTTGAACGATGATGCCACTCGACTCCTCGTCACGCGAGAGGGACCAACGGACGTGCCCGACTCGTACGTCCGTGACGTCACCAACGGCGAAGCAAGACAACTGACGCAGAACACAGATTACACGCCCGATATCACTAATGCACAGCGCCGTCGTTACATGGTGAAGCGCGTGGATGGCTTCGAGTTGGCAGTGAACGTCACCCTGCCCCAGGACTGGCAGCCCGGGGAGAAGCTTCCCGGCATGATCTGGTTCTATCCTCGCGAGTACACCGACCAGGACAACTACAACGAGACGCTGGAGCGGTACAACAAGAACCGGTTCCCCAACGTAAGCACCCGTTCTATGGAGATACTGGTACGGGCGGGGTACGTGGTTATCCAGCCAGACGCTCCAATCGTGGGTGAGACCGGCCGCATGAACGACAACTACGTGCACGATTTGCGCAACAACCTGGC
>JBDGZZ010000336.1:0-4293 GCA_039588335.1 Gemmatimonadota bacterium
GATTATATGGAACAGCGGGGGATTGAGACATTGAGTTTGAGGGAGCTGATGGATTTGTTCCTTCCCCCATCCTCAGAGCCTCTCCTTGACTTCACCGACTTGTGGCGGCGCATACCGATACTCGAGCAGCCGCAATTTGGTCCATACCTACATGACTCGGCGTTGCTGACATTGACTGAAGCGGACCTCGGGCCCTCATTTAGAGCGGAATGGGCAGTACGTCTTGACTGGCTGAAGTTGTACGTGCTCGGAGAAAGATCTGCGAACAATCGGCGGAATATGAGGCGTGCGTAGCCTGCATTGAGAACGCTTGAATTTTCGCACCATGTGCTACCACTCGACACGTGGATCGGGCGTGATATTGGTTAAGGAATGGGACAATGGCAGAAACCCAGAAGACTCTGTTAGGTCATGATACACTCCACACCGGGCAGCAGTTCCTTGCTGCCCTGACTCAAAATGAAATCGCCAATCTCCTGGAGGTGCTCATCGGAACATTGTCGCCTGACATGTTAGAGAACGTCCTTGAGCAGCTTCAACCCGATACCCGACATACGGTGCAGACGATCCTTGTACCGCCCGACCCTTCAGACCCGACCCAAGAAAAACAAGCGCCATCGGCGTCACTGGCCAAGTTGGAGCAAACCTGGTCTGCTCTGTGGAAGGAGTGGGACAACATCGTCAACGAGGCAGCCCGAGAAGATGGCAACTACCTTGTGCGAGAAAGACATTGGGAGGAGCCCTATTTTGACAGCACGTCGTTTGTGAGTGACCTCGAGCAGGTTGCCAAACAGATGCAGCCGCTGCTCCGGACTGCCTTTGAAAATGAGTTTGTTCCGGCCACCAGCTTTATCGATGCGCTCCTGGAAGCAGATGCCGACATCATGGCAGCTCTGCCGGAGTGGATTTATCTCGACGACGGATATTACTTACGGTTCGCCCATTTTCAGAGTGGTTCGTGAGAAACGGTACAAAGCCTTGTATACACCCGCGACGAGAAGCCCAACAGCTCCAGAATGCGCTCTTGCAAGGGGCTTAGAGTCGTCAAATAGTGATACACTCGGTGTGCTCCCTCAACCACCGTCAGCGTCACATCTTGAAATGCTTCGAGTAACCGCTCGGCTGTCGGACGAGCCGTTTCACGCTTGGGATTGCCCGCATAAAGACCTGTCAACGTTGCCCCGTCAGCCGCCAGTTGACGACGCACCACGAACTCCAACAGCGTCAAGACCCGCAAAGCGATCGATAACAACCGAATCAGCCCGGTGGCATGGTCGTCTCGTTGCACATACATCGGCGTGAGCGACAGCGGGCGACCCTTGAGTCGGCCCAGACTTCTCTCCACCAGATATTCGCTACGGTAGGCCAACACGGCTTGCTCCAGTGAGAGCTGCTCCACCGGTTGATTGGTGCTGTAGATTCGCCAGCCCAACCGACGCACCGCCACCTCCAGCGCCTCCTCGTCCACCCGAACCTCTACCGTGGCTTGGTGATCTTCCTTCACATAAGCCGGCCGATCCTTATAGGCTCGCACTTGGCGCGTCTTGGTGTGATGGTCGTAGCGCAGCCACAAGAATTCTTCGACGCGGTGACGCTGGACAATCTCACCCGCCGCCTGACGTAAGGTCTTGACATCTTCGAAGCGTTTGTGCCCTCGGCCGCGCCGGTTGAGGGCCTCGATTTGGCGCTCGGCCTTGGCCACTCGGGAGCGAAGGGCCACCTCCGCCGCCTGAGCATGACGAACCGAGTGCACCACCAGGCGGCGCTCCGTCCATTCCCGTCGTTTCCCCTCGACCGTCACGCTCATGGGCACCTCGCGCTCATAGCCCTGGGCAATGAGTTTGGGCTTTCCGGGTTCTGACTCCCTAAAAACCGAGGTGATAGCTTGTTCACCACTCCAAACGCTCGCAAGAGCCTCATCGAGTTCACCCTCGGCCAGTTGCACCTGAGGCAGCGGACATAAGTAATAATCACCCGCCAACGCGATGAAGCCGCGCGTGTCACGAGCCGCCATCTTGCAGTCGCCAACAAACAACAGGCCGCTGCGGCCCAAACTGTGCTGAACCCGCTCGATACAAGGAATATAGAGCGGATCATCGGCACGCTCCCCTGATACCACATCGGTGGCCAGTGGCATCGCCAGGGGATCAAGAACCGCCTGCATCACTTTGACTTGCGGTAAATCAGGGCGATGATCCTTGCTCGGGCCAAACTGAAATAAACCGCCTTCACTCACACCCGTATAGGCACTCGCAGTTGTACTGTCGACGTGAACACGCTCCGTGCTCAGATCGTAAACGCGCACGGTGTGTTGATTCAAACGGCTTTCGAACTGAGCCCAGCGGCTATCGTCACTCAACTGCCGCAGGACAATTTCGAGGCGATCATCGGTGAAATCAAGGCGCTCGACATCTTGATCTGTCACCGTTTCAAGCATCCAGCGTCGCTTGGCCACCCAGGGCTCAACATGAGACAGGCGGTGATCACCTCGGGACAAAATGGAGCTCAGCCAGATGGTGCTGAGCCAACCCAGACTGAGCCCATGCCAGTTGCCATGGGCGGGAAAGTGGTGGTCAATCAACGTCGCAAGCTCCATCCGCTGCATCTGTTCGAGCAGCAGCGGAATGTCGTCGACGCGCTCGGTGATGATAGTTTGGATGTCATTCATGCACAGAGCTTAGCGCAATCTTCGATTTAACTCCAAATTTGGGCGAACCGTAAGTTGTCACCATGACCCGATGGATCTATGAGGCGGTCGTGAAACAGCCCGTTTTGAATGGATTCATGTAAGACGCTTGAGGCGGTACGCCATGTAGCGTTCCGCAAACAAGGACGGACGTTATTCCAAAATCATATCCTGAACGACTGCCCGGCGTCGCCGACCCGCTGGCCGTGGTAGAGCGCGCCGCCGGGAGTGGCGACGCTGACTTTGATACCGGCTTCGTCCGCAGCGAATGTCAGGATGGAGGGCCAGACGGTCCAGCGGAAGCGGCCGTCGCTACAGTAATGCACCTCGGCCCGATACGGCGGGAACACTTCGCCGCTGGTATCGTCCTGGCCATCGGTGTAGAGCCGGCCGTCTTCGAAGTAGACATCCATAGTATTGACCGCAGCCAGGAAGCCATAAATGACATAACGGCCGCTGAACTGCGCCAGGTCGGCGTCTGGATAGGCGGCCGGCGGGGCATCCAGATACCCAGGCAGCTCCACGGTGCCGGTGGACAAGGTGCGGTGGAACAACAGGCAGTCCCAGGCGTCGCCGGCACAGACCGGCTGATAGCGCAGGTTGGAGCGGTCGGGGCGCTCGACGGCGAGCCAGTCGGCGACCGGGCCGCTGTCTGGCGCGGCCCGCAGATCGAGGAAATAGCAGTCTCCATCGACCTTGCCATAGGCCGCTTGGTTGCTGTCGGGCGTAGGCATCTCGCCCTTCAGCGAGCGTTCGCTGGCGGTTCCGATGCACAGGATGTCGTCGCGGCCAAAGCGGGCGGCGTAGTACGAGCCCATGGAGGTGGCCTTTTGCGTCCGTACCGGATACAGCTGCAAATGCGTGTTGTGGGCGCCCAGCACCATGCCGGCATCCATCCCTTCGCGCTCGCGGATCCAGTGCAGCGACTCCGCCATGGAGACGTCGCGAACGTTCCAGAACTGGCGCAGGCCAACCTCGAAATCCACTTCAGTCTGGGCCAGATTGAGGAACACGTCGCGCAGGATCTGGGCACAGCGCAGGCCCCAGTCGTAGTCGTCGCGGGAGCTGGCCGCCGTGTAGGCGATGCGGGCCTGCTCGATACGGCTGACCACCAGGGCAGCGGCGGCAATCAGCTCGCGGAACCGGGTGGGCGAAACCTCGTCCCTGGTTGCGAACGTTACCTCCTCCACGGCCTGTTCGAATTCGCGGGCGATGTCGTCGGCCAGGGCCTGGTCGACCCGAGCGGCAAAGCCATGCACCGCGGGATAGACGTGGCGGGCGTGGGCCCAGTTGCCGGTGCCGTCCATGCCGTAGAAGCGCAGCTCGTGCGGCCGGTTCGGGTTGGCATTCCACTCCCGCATCCAACGGATCAGCTCATTGATTTCGGCCCAGACACCCCAAACGTTGTTGATCGCGGCGGCGATATTGTCCCAGTCGTCTTCGGCGCCGGCGACGTAGTCGTACACCCGACGGCCCTCGACCAAGGCAAATTCCAATACGAAGGTGGTAAAACCGTGTTCCTGTGCCAGAAATTTGAACAGCCGAGCGCGCCAACGGTTCCATTCGTGCAGGTAGTGGGCGCTTTCGCCCACCGCGATGATCCGCTT
>JBDGZZ010000337.1:0-5776 GCA_039588335.1 Gemmatimonadota bacterium
AGTTATTGGACCTTACGGCTGGGACGCCTGGGGGCAAGGTCAATTCCCGTACCGTGTTCGGCGGCCGGAGTCGTCCGATACGCCGATCCCTGGTCCCGGATGTCCTGCTCTCCGTCGCGCTGCTCGCGGGCGGCCTCATCCAGATAGGCCCGTGGCTTCACCCCCGCGAGCTTTGCCGACTCGATCAGCAAGGAGAAGAGTGCCGCCCCCGCTTACGGCCCTTCTACTCGCCCCGCCCTCTATCCCCTGATCAGCGGGTCGGATCCACGCTTGCGTGCGGGACCTCATTGGTCCGCACGTATTCCGCGATCTGCTCTGCGACCCAACGGTTTCCGGCCGGCGTCATGTGGCGGGCGAAGTAACGGTCCACGACAGCCGGATCGTCGCGTTTCTCCTCCTGGATGCGCCCGATGAGATCGAGGACCTGAACGCCCTGGCCACGGGCGTGGTCGAGGAGGCTGGTCACATGCTTCTTCGGTTTCGAACCCTGCGCGACGAGGAGCAGCTTGACGTCCCGCCGGCTGCTGAACTCGGCGATCCGCTCGACCAGGAGCTTGGCCAGCTCGATGCCCTTGCCCTCGGGGTGCACGCGGACCGTTCTCTCGTCGACGTACCACCATCGTTGCACGACCCTCGAGAGGATCACGTCGAGCAAGGCGCTATGGCCCAGCAGGTTCTTGATGCGTTGCTGCCGCAGCTCGGCCGGCGTCAAGCTCATGCCCGACTCGGGCGGAGGATGGAGGACGAGCCGATCATCGACGATGTCGAAATAGGGCTTGAGCGCGTAGCGCTTGGAGTACTCACAACGGGTGATGTCGTTCGAGATGAAGCTCACGATCAGCCATTCCGCGGGAACGCGCTTCAACGACTCCTCGGCCCGCAGGACCGACTGGCCCAGGCTGTAGCCGAACACCCCGCCGTTCTTGACGGATCGCCCCAGGAGCCTCTCCAGATGGGCCGGCCAGGTGTCCTCGTCATCGACCTCATCGCCGAACGTGAAGGAATCGCCCACCACAAGGATGGGAGCGCCGGCGAGTGCGGCGCCGGGCTCGCCGTTCGATCGGAACCCCTCGGAGTCGATGGTCACGTGAGTGTCCCACCGGTTGTCGGACGACTCGTAGCCCGCCTCGGGCACGTAGCCGAGCAGCGAGTCGCGCACCGCGGGTAACCCCCGCCGCGCGATGTCCAGACGCAGCTCGCGGTAGCTGCCGAACCACAGCGGGTCACTTCCAATCCGCGCAGCCAGCTCGCCCACCGCCAGCAGCGCAAGGGTCGGGAGCGTTGAGAACAGGAGCACCTTCCAGCGCAGCAAATGCCTCGCGCTCGGGGCGTCGGAAAGGGCGATTGTCTCGTGGCGCGCCATGGCTCGGGCTCCTGCGTGAACGCTGGAACCTGATCATACACGCCGACCCGGCAGCATTGCACCCGGGTCCCGCCCGAGTTGCGTTGCGGCCGGTGTACGGACACGACGCGCTGCTGGCCCCGCGTTGTCTACAGGGAGAAGCCCGTACGTAGGGAAGACCGAATGCGTCTGGAAGACCGTGGGGAATCGCCGACAGCCGGCCTCGTTTCAGGGCGGGGGCATCTCACCGAGCGTGTTCCATTGCGATCGTGTGAGGGCAGGACTCAGCTCTCCCATGACACGGATAAGGCAAACAGGCGGGTGGCTGGGAATGTCCGATAAGTGGGACTCTGTCAAATCGGGCAGGTCAGACCCGCTTATGATGCTTATCCCCCTACCGCTTGATCACCATGGTCTCCCCATCTCTGTGGGCCACTGCGTAGAACCGCTTGTCGGCGCTGCCGGGCCAGCGTACTGCGATCCTCGCGAGCCGGTTTCCGCGCCGAACTCCAAAACGAAGCGGGAGGATCGACTGGGAGAAGATCGTGTTGTGCGCACTTCCGTAGCGTCGCGTCGCGACCCGTCCATCCTCGTACTCGGCGTACACAAGCGCTCCGATGGCGTCGCGTCCGCGGTCCTGGAGCACGACATCGAGGTGAGTATGCCCCGCATCGGAGATGTTCCGGAGCAAATGTCGCATCTGGCCAAGTGCTATTAGATCTGTCCGACCATCATTGTCGGCGTCAAGCACCACTGCAGCTTTGATCGACTCCGGCACGAGCGTTTCGTGGAGCTGGTGAAATTCGAACCGTTCCCCGCGCACGTTCTTCCACAGCAAATTCTGAGTGCCAAAACTGACTGCGTCCTCGTAGCTATCATTGTCGACGTCGAGTAGCACCACCAGGGCGTGACCGGCCGTCTGCGTAAGCCCTACCTCTTCGGTCACGTCGGTGTATTGGTGCGGCTCCCTCCTGAACAGCTGCGATGTAGCCCGAGGGCCAACCCCCAGCACCCAGAGATCCAGATCGCCATCGTTGTCGAAGTCCGCGAACCGGATCACGGTTCGGGCGAACAGGCCCGGACCGGCCTGACCATTGTTCACACGAAGCCCAACCGTCTCGCCCTGGACCTTCTTGAATGCCGCGCCACCACGATTGAGCGCGATGTTGACCCGGTTGCCGTCGAGAAAGAACAGGTCCTGTTTGCCGTCCAGATCATAGTCAGCCCAGGCCTGTACGTCGGCGCCCTGGTAGTCGACGCCGTATTCGCCGGCTCGGTCGGTCCGCGTGCGCTTCGCCGGGTCCAGAAACAGAAGCGAGTTGGGCGTGTGGTAGTTCGATATCGAAAGCTCCGGGGAGCCGTCGTTGTCGACATCGACCCACTCCACCCGACGGCCGCGTCCGAAGCTCGTCCGAGAAGGATCGGGCCTGCCGAAGTGGTAGAGTTCGGCTGGATCCTCGCTGGCGATTAAGAATCGATCCGTCTTGGGATTCGCCGGGGGCTTCAACCTCCCCATGACGCCACCGCGCGTAATGTAGAGATCGGGCCGCCGCGAACCCTCCACATCCAACCACGCGATGCCGTGCGGATCCGGTGTCCACAAGCTCAACTCCGGTCCTGGCCGAGGTACAAGATCGGCACCAACAAACAGCGATGGCGTTCCGGTCGCCGAGCCCCCATCGAGGCGCACCACCAGCTCAGTACAGACGATCCAAGTATGGACGTCGAATCGGCGCTCACCTGGAGTGGCGGCGAATCTGATGTTGATCTTCCGCGAGTCCGGACTAGTGCGCTCCCCTTCCGAGACACCCCGCACTTCATCAAACCCGATGCTCGTTTCCAGTTCGAGGCGAAGCTCACGGAGCCGACGGGGATCGTTCCGCCAGACGAAGTGCCACCAGGGATTGTTCCGGTCATCGTCGTGCCACAGGAAGAGCCCCGGCTGGTTGAGACGCCGGACTCTCCTGAGCGTCTCCTCGTAGGGCGCAAACAGTGTTGGGATCCCGGGATTGTCGTAAAGGCCGCTGACGTCGTCGTCGCGCGGATTCAGCAGCTGGAACATCCCGCCCTGATTCCCGAAGAGCTCGAGTCTCAATCTGTGGTGCCAGTTGATGAGCAGGTCGGTGTCGCCGTCAAGGTCCATGTCGGCGGCAACAGCATCAAATGGGGCCCACGGCAGTTTGCCCCGATGTCCCCTGAACGCCTCGGCACCCACGCGTTCGAACGCCGGCCAGTACGCTTCAGGTTCGCGCGACACGGGGTCGGAGGCCGGACGGCCCTCGCATCCGAGAAGTCCCAGTGAGAGGAGCCCGGAAGCGACCGCGCTGAAAACGGCGCCAGGCCGAACGGCACACCGACGTCCCGCGTGGCCCACCATCTCAGTAGTATCCTAGCGCGCGAAGCCGTTCGAGTTCCTCCTCGGAATACGAAGGCACCGTCACCTCCTCGTGGGGGCGGACAGGTGCGGACAGGAGGGCCCGCAGTTGCTCGCTCAGCCTAGCCGCGATGCGCGGCTTGCTGCTCATCAGGTTCGTTCTCTCGTCTGGATCTGCGACAATGTCGTAGAGTTCGTTCATGTTGTCTGATGACGATATGTACTTCCAGTTCTCACTGTAGACCACCCGGCGAACACGATTGAACCGTGCCGAGTACGGTCGAACCATCTCCGAGAGCAGGGAGTAGTGATTCTCTGCAATGATCACTTCATGGGCTCGTTGCGTAAAGAAATGTCCCTGCCCGGCCCACTCTGTCTGGCTCAGGATGAGGTGCGGAACATGCGCCAGTGAAACAGGTCGAGTCTCCACGCTGCCGGTTTCCTGCCGTGGAGATTTCAGGAACATGGGAATCGAGAGCACGGGCTCATACACGTCTCTTGAGTGTTCGACCAGAGCGTGCTCACCGAAGAACTCGCCATGGTCGGAGGTGATCAGGATTAATGTAGCTGAACAGGTCGCCCAACCCGGCATCCATATTGGCCACGGCCAGATCGTATTGGTCAACAAGCACCCTGATCAGATGGTCGACCTGTGTCTGATCCGGGTTCTTCTGTTCAAACAGGAGATTCGCCAGGGCGATGAGGTTTTCACGTGAATTGTGAGGAACGTTGTGGCTGATCAGCCCAGGTCGGGGTGAGGTGTTGTACGGCCTGTGGGTATCCATGTAGTTGATGAAGAGAAAGAAGGGGGCCTCCGTTCGCTGGCTCAACCAGCCGAAGACCCTTTGATTCACCGCATCGACGGTTGTGTCTCGAAACCGGGTGTCGTAATGATCGAAGCCTTGATCCAGCTTCCACCGGGCGTCAAGAAAGGCATAGTTCGCGATGATCGCAGCAGTCTGGTAGCCGCGTTCACTCAGGAATTCAGCGAGTGTTGTGTGATGCTGTGCGAGTGGACGAGTGCCTTTTGGTAGATTGGCACGCCAGTCTCCGGTCTGGAACTCGGGCTGAGATACGTCGACCTTGACATTGTGCGTACCATGCTCAAACGGGTAGAGACCAGTAAAAAGGGAGGCGTGAGAGGGAAGGGTCCAGGGAGCGGTCGCTCGAGCAAGATCAAAACGCGTCGCGTGAGCCGCAAAGCCATCGAGAATCGGTGACGTCGGTCGCGAGTATCCATAGCAGCTCAGGTGATCCGCGCGCAGGGTGTCAAGTGTAATCAGGATTATGTTTGGTCGCGAGACAGAGGTGGACGGCGAATCGTCCGATCGCGTGCAGGCCGGCGGCAGGAGTGCGCCGGCCACCAGCGTCACAGCCGCAGCGAGCACGCAGTACGCACCGGCGCAGCGTCTCGCTGGTTCTTGAACATGGCGCGGGCTGGAGAGCCGTGGCCGCAATAGAGGGCTTTCCATGGCGTCTCCAGCATGGCGTAATCATCCAATTGGAGCAAGACTTCGTCTACGGATAAGGCAAACAGGCTCGGACGTAAACCCCCGTTGTTCCTCCTACCTGCTGCTCATAGTTGCGAAAACGTGCCAAGCCGATCCGTTGCAGAGAATGACAGAGTGAGACTTTCAGTGACCCGCCCCCGGTCATTGTACCGCTCCCTGTGTTAGTCCTTGAGCAGCCGAGGGTCTTCCGAATCCTGGTCCAGTAGATGAGCGAGTTTACGAGTCTGTCTTGATCCGGCACGCAGTGACCTCCGCCCTGGTACTTTGCTGGCGACTGGTTCGCCAAGCTGCGGTGCGGACGGGTGTTGTTGTAGTTCCTTTCTTCACGTAATCGTTCTTGGATTTCCCAACCGAAATAAATCGTATTCGATTCATAAATTTCAGTTTCCATGGAGAAGGCGACAACGAATTATCGGATCTTACCTAAGCCACCCGCCTGGTAGGGTCGGGGGCTGGCGCGGTGGCCCGTAGGGCGTCCCTTGGCCGTATCCGGGGTTTCCCCCTTCGTGCCCGTTTAGGGACATCCGTAGCTCCGTTTCCAGCCCCCGC
>JBDGZZ010000338.1:0-4279 GCA_039588335.1 Gemmatimonadota bacterium
CCACAGCGCGTTCTGCACGTTGCCGAGATCGCGCGGGCTCACATCCTCAAACGCGGCCGCCGCCTCGATCTCTTCCTGCAACCCGTGGAACCCGGTGCTGTTGATCACGTCCAGTGCCGCCGTGATGCCAACGACCGGTCCTACCTTCGACAGCATGGCCGCTTGCGTCAAGTCCCCACCCATCGCGTGGAATCCGACAGTATCGACGATATCGATGGCAGCCATGATTGGACCCTGACATGTCCCGTCACAGGTCAGCGGTTCGGCCGATGGCGCCGCCGGTTCGGGCGGGCTCGTCGGGCCAGCGGGCGGCGAGGGTTCTTCAGTAGCACATCCTGCCAATAGCATTCCCAGAATGACACAAAGTGCGATCGACTTCTTCATTGGATTCTCCTGTCTTCTTCCGTTTGGCAGGGTCACGCAAGGTGGCGCGAGCCAACCGAGGTCTCCGGTCGAACCCCACATTTGCTTGAAGTGTAGAGAATTTCGGCTCGGGAAGCATCACCCGTTAGGGGTGATTTGGCCTGGGATCGGGGGTGATTTTCCGCCTTATGGGTGGAGGAGCCCGCGCCGTACGGCGTATCCAACCAGTGAGGCGCGGTCGTGCAGGTCCAGTTTGTCGTAGATTCGAGAACGGTGGGTTTTGATCGTGTTGATGCTCAACGTGAGCTGCTCAGCGATCTCGCTATTTGAATACCCTTTGGCGATCAGCGTGAGGACTTCCCGCTCTCGTGGAGTGAGCGGGTCTTCCATCGACGGCTCCGGATGGCGCTCGACGTAGTCGCGCACCAATTCTCCAGCCAGGTTGGGCGACAGGTGAATCCCACCCCCCCGAACGGCCCGGATGGCTGTCAGCAACTCATCGCTATGAGCGCCCTTAAGAACGTAACCTGCCGCTCCGGCTCGCAAAGCTTCGAAGAAGAAGGCCTCCTCCTCATGCATGGTGAGCACGAGAACCTCGACCTCCGGTAGCTCTTGCTTGATCTGGCGCGTCGCCTCCAAACCATTCATGTCAGGCATGGTGACGTCCAGCAATGCCAGATCCGGGCGATGCTCGCGCGCCAGGGAGAGTGCCTCCTTGCCCGTCCCGGCTTGCCCCACGACCGTGAGATCTTGCTCAGCTTCCAGCAATGACACAAGGCCTTCGCGGACAATGGCATGATCGTCGGCGATGATCAGACGAGTCCGCTCCAGGACGCCTGCGGGGCTAGGTGTCACTTCTGGATTCCACTTTCGGAGCTGGCACCACCACCCGGATCGTGGTGCCTTCTCCAGGGGCACTTTCGACTGCGACCTGCCCCCCCAGAAGAGCGGCCCGCTCCGCCATGCCTGCCAGTCCAAGTCCGCCCGCGAGATCCTGGTCGGGCTCAACCGCCGAAGGATCGAAGCCAAGTCCGTCATCCGCGACGGTCATGGTCACGGCCCCGTCTTCACGCTGCAGCTCGATTCGCGCCTGTTTGGCATGGCTGTGCCGGGCCACATTGCCCATGGCCTCTTGCGCGATCCGAAACAGGAGGGTTTCAACTTCATCGGGTAACCGACCGTCGCGCAGGTTGCTTTCGATCGTCACACTGAGGCCTGCATGTCGCAGAGTGCGGTCCGCCACCCACTCCAGGGCTGACAGCAAGCCCAACTCACTCAGGATCCCAGGACGGACGGCTGCAATGATCCTCCGGAGATCAGCTAGCGCCCGATCAGTCAGCTCTCGCGTTCGAGCCAGCTGCCCCTCGTGCGCAGCCGCATTGTTCAACGGCAAAGTCGACAGGTGATCCAGATTCAGTTGTACAGCGGTCAGCATCTGGCCAATGTCATCGTGGAGTTCGCGGGCCAACCGGGCACGTTCTTCCTCCTGCGCATTAATGGCATGGCGGAGCAGCCGTTGCACAAGCACCTGATGGCGGCGCAGTTCCTGGGTTCGGTCTGCCACGCGATCTTCGAGAGTCTCGTTCCAGCTGGCTAATTCCTGGATGTTCGCCAGAAGCAGCGTGCGCATTCGCTCAAGCGACTCGGCCATCGCACCGATCTCGCCCCCTTCCGTCACATGCAATGGAGTCTCCAACTCGTTCTCGGCGATCCGCTGCGCAGCTTCGGTCAAAAGCTGTACCGGCTTGACCAAGCGCCGCGTGCCCAGCAAGGTAGCCGCCCAA
This sequence comes from Gemmatimonadota bacterium, assembly GCA_039588335.1. Lineage (GTDB taxonomy): Bacteria > Gemmatimonadota > Gemmatimonadetes > Gemmatimonadales > GWC2-71-9. The sequence goes on from JBDGZZ010000338.1 coordinate 2,148, forward strand.
ATGACAAGCAGCGCAGTAGAGCCCAACAGAACCAGACCGTCGCGTAGCTGCCGCACACCGGCGAAGGTCTCGTCGCTATCACCTCCGACCGCCACTCCCCACGGCGCCTTGCTGAGCGAGGCGAACGCCATAACATGCCGACTGCCCGGATGTTCGCTGCCACCTGCAGGCTCAAGGATGACCGTTTCAACAATTGGGTGATCCGAGCTCAGGGCGGCTCGATAGAAGCTGGCGTGCTCGCCCGGGGCAAGGAACGACATCTTGAAGGTCGAGGCTAGAGTCAGCCCCTCGGAATCGACAAGGATGGCGTGCCCGGTATGCCCCATTTCTGCTGCTCGCTCCAACGGGTCGATCACCGCCGGACCCCGGAGGTCGATGTGCCCACTCAGAAGACCCAGCAGTTCGGTGCCCTCGAAGATTGGCACCGTGACAGCCGCAACCGGTCGATTGGTCAGCGGGTTGCGAAATGGAGAGGAGATCACCGATCTGCGCGTCTCGAGCGCCAAGGCCACATGGTGCAATTCAGAGAGGTCTGATCCCACCGGATACAGATCAGGTGGCTCCGATAAAACAACCACACCCTGCGCATCCAGGAACGATACGCCTGGGGCAAACATTTCAACCCGACCGAACGTGTGCGCCAGGACGTGGGTCTCCTCCCCCAAGCTGGCGCCCTTCGGATCGAAATCTGCGAAGCGCCGCGCCTGGTCGAGCTCGCTGAGCGACTGCTGCAAGAAAAGATCGATTTGGGCAGCGGCCATCTGGGCAATTACAAGTTGCTCCTCGAGCAACCGATCGGAGCCCTCCTGCAGGGCCTGCTCGCCTAAGATCGAGAAGGCGCCAAAGAGGCCAAGGAAGCCAACGCTGACTGCAAACGCCATCCTTGGCCACAGCCCGAGATTGCCGACCCAATTCCGGATACCCATCAGCGGCCTTTCTTGCATTAAATCCGTCCGAATTCCAGAGTCTAATCTCTGGCGATCGCCCATTAATGGACCCTCACTGAAGCCAGGCCACGGTGTACATCGGCAAGTTGCTGTGCCATCATTTCAACTCTTGATCCTATCGGAAGCACTATTCGGATGAACTCAGCTGACAATTCTCCTGAGACCCGAAAAAAAGGGCTGCATAACAGCCTCGAACTCATCTGTGGCGTGCTCCTTTTTTTCCATTATTTTCAATCAACTCGAATATACCCTAAAGAAATTACATCATGCAACCGTGTAGCCGGTAGATGCAGCGAGTGGTTAGCGAGCCTTAATCGTGTCTGTCCGAAGCTACGAAGCAATCTCAACAAGGCCAAGCTGGATCATGACAGCGTGTTCGACTTTTGCGAGATCTGACCCAGAAAGATTACCCATTCGATTCGTCAATCGCTGCTTACTGACGGTTGTCAACTGATCGGCCATAGCCTTGCTTTGACGCCGGCCAACCTTCACGATTGCCTCACTTGGATATACTCGATCAAGGCGTGAGGTCATTGGCACAACTTGGAGGCGGTTTAGATATTGATTCGCGGCATCATTGCTTACAATAATCGCTGGACGCTGTTTCTGAATCTCACCCCCTACCGATGGGTCAAAGTTTACCCACCAAACCTCACCTCGGTTCATCTGCCACGTCTCCAATTGTGGCTTCAGCCCACTCTAGCGCCTCTGCCTCACGTTCTTCATCTGCCGCCATTTCCATGTAGGCTTCCTCAAGATCAGCGGACACGACATGTGGTCGAACCAAGTCCTCGATGAAGCGGCTGATCCGGCGACTGCCGATCACCTCGTGGAGACCCTCATATACCTGCTTGTCAAGTGTGATGGTTAGCTTTTTTCTCATCATCCAATCCTCTTGTTATACGTATAATATACGTATAGTATTCAATTTTATTCTTGCTGTCAAGTCTAAACAAGTGTGAGGATTTATCCCAGGGGCTCGCTATCGGCTGCGAACTGAGCGGCGGCGAACCTTTATTATGGTCATCTCTAATGAAGAATGTCAAAGCAACTTTAGTTGCCGACATTACTTCCAAGCTAACAGGCAGAGCCTGTTAGCCGTCCGCCCTCCCGTGAGTTGTTAGCCTGCGGCTGAGCCATTCGCGATCCGCCCAGTCCCTGCCATTCTTCTTACTTGTTTGCCTC
>JBDGZZ010000339.1:0-8199 GCA_039588335.1 Gemmatimonadota bacterium
TTGCTGGGGCCACACCACGATCCGTTGTCTTGCAGGCCACCACACACGTAGTACGGATCCTGCATGTCGACGCCGATCTCGTAGAACTGAGCGAGTATCATGTTCCTCAACTGGCGCCAGTTGTCGGATCTGTCGAATGAAACCGAGACGCCGCCGTCGCCACCCAAGATTAGGTGATTCGAGTTGTCGGGATTGATCCACAACGCGTGATGGTCGGAGTGTACACCGCTAGCCGCGTCCGGAGTGAAGGTCTTACCACCGTCACTCGAGCGATACAGGTTGGAACCCCCCGCATAGACTCGCTCGGGAACGTTGGGGTCCACTCGTATCTGACTGTAGTACATCGGGCGGTTGTTGGTTTCGCTCCTGAACTCCCAGGTTTCACCCCGGTCCATCGATCGATACACGCCCCTACCCTGTCTGGCCTCGACGATGGCAAACACTATATTTCCGTCACGACGGTATATGTCGATGCCGATTCGTCCTTTGTCCCCTTCCGGCAGTCCGTCCGTCGATTCCATCCAGTTCGCACCGCCGTCTGTGGTTCGGTAGAGACCGCTGCCGGGGCCGCCGCCGTTGAACCCGAAGCCGGTACGCCGCCTCTGGTACATTGCCGCGAACAAGGTCTCCGGATCGCCGGGATCCATGGCTAAGTCAATGGCACCCGTGTTCTCGTCCACGAACAACACGAGATCCCAAGTAGTACCTCCATCGCTCGTTTTGTAGACGCCGCGCTCGGGGTTGGGGCCCCACAGGTGACCCACGGCAGCCACGTAGACCACGTCGGGATTGTGCGGGTGGATTTGGATGCGGGAAATGTGGTGGGTGTTGGTGAGACCCATGTGGGTCCATGTTCGCCCCGCGTCAGTCGACTTGTAGACGCCGTTCCCCCAGGGAGAACTCTGCCGGTTCTGCGGCTCACCCGTCCCTACCCAGACGATGTTGGGATTCGACGGAGCCAGAGTTACATCGCCAACTGACGATGTGGACTCGTCATCGAACACCGTCTCCCATGTGGTGCCATGGTTGGTCGTCTTCCAGACACCCCCCGTGGCGACACCGACATAAAAAAAGGCGGGGTTCGACTCGACCACCGCCAGATCCGCTATTCGGCCACCCATTATAGCCGGGCCGGTGTTGCGCCACTCGAGGTCGGCTACTGCATTCTCCACCTCGGTTTGCGCCGTTGCCGCGTCCACCATTGCCGCGAGGGCAACCAGTGCCACGGCAGCTGGCACCAGCCGCCGTCTGAACTGCCAACTAGGCGATTGCATCGGATCGATCCTCCGTATGTAAGGCATGGAACTCTGGATTGGCTTTCGCACAGATAGCCAATTCTACCTCGCAGACAGTTGGGAGCAAGCCCACCCCCCCCCACCCTGTACATCCCCCAACCCACCATGCACGTTGTCGACGTAGATCCGCCCCAGGAGATCATATGCCCAGGGCTCCGCTGTACCTGGCAGCCATCCTGGTTGGGCTCCAGGGATGCCAAAGTGACACCGTCAACGACGTCAGTACGACACGCGACAGCGCCGGGATCTCGATCGTCGAGAGCGTCGATCACATCTGGGCGGTCAATGCCGCATGGCGCATCTCGGAGACACCTTTGGTGACAATCGGCGTGATGGGCGGCGACCCACGGTATGAATTGTTTAGGCCGCGCAGCGCACTGAAATTGAGTGATGGACGGATTGTGATCGGGAACAACGGCACCCAGGAAATCCGCTACTACGACGCATCGGGCACTCATCTCATGGACGTGGGCGGCAGTGGCGGTGGTCCCGGCGAATTCGGGCGGCTCGACTGGGTGAGCCGGTTGGCCGCTGATTCGATACTCGTCTACGATCAAACGCTCCGTAGGATCACTGTTTTTGACCCCGACGGTGGCCACGCCCGCGACATCGGTCTCCAGCAGCGAGCTAGAACGTTCTTTCCGGTAATTCGGGGCCGCCTGTCAGACGACACTTATTTGGGGTCCCTGACTCTGCGCCGCAATAACGACGAATTGCCCAACGGACTCGTGAGTGACAGCGTCATGCTACTGACATTCGACGGTAGCGGCCAGTTGCTCGATACCATTGGGGTCTATCCCAACCGGACCAGAGATGTCCGGACGCGGTCGATCGGGGAAAACAGAATCAGAGGTCCAGCCGATGTTGCCTTTTCTCCCCGCATGGTGTGGGCGGTCGCATCCGACCAAATCTTCCTGGGTAATTCTGCCACATATGAGATTGGGGTACTCGGCTCAGGCAACGAATTGGAACGTCTGATCCGTAAGCGACATGAGCCGATCCCGATCACACACGACGACCGGGAGCGACTGGTTCAGAAATGGCGTGACATCTGGTACGACAGGCTCGACAATGCGGAGATACAGTGGGTGCTGCACACGCTGGAGGAGTCGCCCTTACCACCCAGCTTCCCGGCATTCGACCCACAGGTGCTCGACGATCGTGGCCGACGGATCGGAGCTTCTCTCCTGGTAGACGCGGAAGGCCACCTTTGGGTCGCTGAATATCGGCCGCCGAGCGACGACACACCACGATGGAATGTGTTCGATCCGGACGGTAGGTGGCTCGGTGAGATCACGTTTCCCGAAAGATTCGTGCTCACCGACGTTGGCTTCGACTACGTGCTGGGTTGGTGGCGCGACGATCTAGGAGTGGAGAGCGTGAGACTGTACGACTTAATCAAGCCGGGGGTTACGGACCGAAAACAAGGATAGAGTCCAGAGTGCAGAGGGGAACAACTGAGACACGGAGGGCGCCGCCCAACGGATGACCCGTTGCGCGGCGTTCAGTCAGCGATGATTCTCCGTGACGCTTTGGTGGGGGCCCGTGGTCACCTGCCGGGGTTCGGGCGGCTCTGAAACATCGGACCACAAACGCCAGAACACCCAGCCCGAGAACAAACAGATAGCCACTGTGAATCCCGTCGCCTGAAGGATCGCAATATCCAGCGCCCGCCTGGTGTCAGGGACCGCATCTCTTAGTTCATAGGGAAAGTTAGCTAGGAAGTTGGCAAACACTATGAGCATGGATACGGCAAGCAGCAAGACCAGGACCGAAACCACTCGCGAGGTCCGTATCCAACCCTGGCCCGCCATACCCAAACCGAGCAACGCCAACCCCAGCATCCGCACCGTTAGTTGCCATTCTCGGAGGCCGGCATCGTTGTTGTACCCGTATGTTAGCGCGACGACATCGGTCCAGCCAACCAACGCCACCACGACGCCGAGTACTATCGCCAACGGCCATGCGTTATAACGCTGCTCATGGCTCTTGGCTTGCAGTGCCGAAGTCCGGCGTTGGATTCGCGCACGCGTTCTTACTTCGACCTCGCTCGACTCCTGTCGATTACGGCGCTCCTCTGAGCGACTTGGAATGAAAGGTGGTTTCTCGACGGCAGGGTCTCCAAAGAAGTCATGCTCAGCGCTCGAGGCAGTCTCTACCGGCACACCGGGTTCGGGGGTGTCCGGCGTATCCGCGGCCGGGGCTACTCCGGGCGCTTCATGGGCGTCCGTCACTAGCTCAGGATCTACCTGGGCTCTCGGCAGTGGCGTGGTTGGAGCATTAACATCTACCCGGCGCAGTTGGTCCACCGTTTCAGGCGACGCCTGGACTCTCGGCAGGGGCGTTGTCGGAGCGGCGGCGGCCGATTCTGTAGCTCGGCGCAGTTCCTCAATCACCTTCTTGACAGCCTCACTCGTAGTCTGCGGCGCGGGCGGGGTTGCCGTCTCATTATCAGCTACAGGCCGGGATGCTCCGATGAGATCTTCAATGGACGCTGCGCCGGGATCGGTTTCAGCCTTCATTTCCTCATATTGGACCCAACTCCCTATGAGATCTTCCGTCTCAGCGACGGCAGCAGCCTTGTAGTCCTCACTCGGCGCGGGCTCTTGCTGCTCGATCTCTGAGGGCCCGGTATCGCTCGGCTGAACGGTATCGCTTGCCTCAGCGGAGTCGCTCGACTCACTGGTATCCGTCGGCTCAAGGATATCCACGCTCTCACCCGACGGCTCGACTTGCACCCGTCGTACGAGACACTGGAATCCACCGTTCTTTGTTAGCAGAGGGACTGCAAGGTCTTTGACGAACCCGTGCTCCTCGACGTTCGCTTCGAAGGCGCGAGCGTCTGGAGCATCAGCATATAAGTTCCGGGGATCGAGGCCGATCAATTCCTCCCGCTGATATCCCAGCAGCTCAACGGCTGCGTCGTTCACCTCAACGATGCACCCATTCTCCCCCGTAACGTAGACGGCGTCCTGTGTGAGAGCGAATAGCGTGGTATACCGCTCCTCGGTCTCCCTCAGGATCTCCTCAGCCTCGTCGTGCCGGCGACTTTCGCGCGCAACAACCAATGTGTACATGCGGTCGGCAAACTCACGCTGTGCAACTACGACTTCCACCGGGAAGAAAGTGCCGTCACTGCGCTTGTGTACGTGGCTGGATACCCATGACCGATCGGCACCCCGCGTTTCCGTCTCCACATCTGTGTCGGACGTATCAGCTTTCGGACACTCCAGCGGGAACTCGACATTCACGTCGTGAGTCGTGAGTTCACCCAGTTGCTTCCGGGAAACACCGAGCCACCTGAGTGCAGTCTCGTTTACGTCTACGAAGCGTTCAGTATCAGGATCGATGACGAAGACGGCCTCGTCTGCCTGATCGATGATGCTTCTGAACCTGGCATGCGACGACAGCTTGTGCTTGAGACGCGCCATCTCACCGGAGAGCCTCTCAATCTGCGTCTCCATCTCCCGCCGCTCCGTTTGTTGCTCCGGGTCGGTCTTCTGCACGCCTTGAGCAGGTTCCTCCCTGCTCTCGCGCGCCACCACCAGCGTGTATGTACGGTCCGCAAAGCGGCGCTGGGCGATGACGACTTCCACCGGGAACGAGGTGCCGTCACCCCGCCGATGGATTTTCCGGCTGACCCGGGACCGCTGGACGCTCCGCGCATCAGTTATCACATCGGCTTCGGATTCAGCGTATCCGAGCGGGAACTCTACCTCAACGTCGTGTATCGTCCGGGCCAAGAGTTGCCGACGGGTCACACCGAGCCACCTGAGCGCCGTCTCGTTGACATCGACGAAACGGTCGGTCGTGGGATCAATGACGAAGATGGCTTCGTCCGCTTGATCGATGATCGTCCTGAACCTGGCTAGCGATGCCAGCGTCCGTTTGAGGCCCGACATCTCGCCCGACAGCTTCTCGATCTGCGTCTCCATCTCTTGCCGCTCAACTTGATGGATCGCTTCGGCCTCGCGCAGAACCCGTTCGGCCTGCCGGTGCTGCCTACTCTCACGGGCTACCACTAGTGTGTACGTGGATTCTCCGAAGTGGCGCTGCGCGATGGCGACTTCCACCGGGAAAGTCGAGCCGTCACCGCGCCTATGCACTCGGCTGCAAACCCACGGCCGCTGAAGCTCCCTCGCACCTTTTGCAGCGTCGATTTCCGATTCCGGATATCCCAGAGGAAACTCAACGTCGACGTCGTGAATCGTGAGAGCGAGAAGTTGTTCGCGGGTAAAACCGAGCCACCTGAGTGCCGTCTGGTTCGCATCGACGAACCTCTCGGTCTCAGGATCGATGACGAAGATGGCCTCGTCCGACTGGTCTATGATACTCCTGAACCGGGCAAGCGACGTGAGCGTCTGCCTGAGGCTCGCCATCTCACCCGACCACTTGTCAATACGGGCCTCCATCTCCTGATGCTCAACGGGATGGGCCGCATCGGACGCTCGGGATTCTGACTGAGCCGGGCTTTCGTGGGCCTGTCGCCCTAGTCCTTCAGTAGACATCCGGCCTGGCTTAGGTGTTTTCCACCCACCTGTGCGCTTCTTCTCTGACATTCGCTACTCGCTCTCGGACAACCGCTTCTGCGACTCCCCGGCCAATCGACCAGCCACTCGGACCGCAATTGGTCATCCATGTATGTACCACTCCCTCCGCTTTGCTTTGTGCGGCGCCGTCAGTCATCAGTACACTGTTCCAAACGGGCCGCCAATCTAACACGGCTCACTAGGGGAGGGAATGGGAATTGCCATTGCCGCACCGGCAGTTGGCCACCCTCCCTCACCACCAAGGTCTATTGCCCGTCGCCCTGCTGAGTGCTTCGCCACAGGAACCAGGAAAAGGGACCCACGCAAAGCACGACCGCAGCAACGAACTGAGTTGCTTTCCATACCCTCACATTGAACTCACCGCTGGCATCAGGCAGGATGCTCTGGAGCCCGAACGGCGACTGGAACAGGTACACTGCGTATGCGACTACAAGAACGGCGGCCGTGAAAATCAGCCCGGTTACGACTCCCCTCGTTGTACGTCGCCACTCCCGCCCGGCAAGGCCAAGACTCAGGAGAATCACGCCCCACGCGCGCACGCCTAGTTCCCACTCCAGCAGGCCAGTGTCGAAGGGATAGGAAGCAGCTACCAGACCGGACCAGCCAAACAAGCTGACCACGACTCCAAACCCCAGCACCGTGGGCCAGACTCTCCGGCTCTTCACCTTAGCTCGAGGCTCCGGAGCAGCAGCCTGTTTCTCCCAGGGCGCCCGTTTGTGAGGCTCCACCTCACCTCGTCGGGTTCGTCGGATCGTGCCTATGCGCTTACCGAACCCGGGGATTGAGCTATGACGGTCGTCACGAGCGGGCGGTACATCGATCTCCACCGCCGGGTGGAAGATCCGCTCGCGCTCGGGTGACGCTTGGGCGACGGCCTCTACCCGGTCTGCGTCGTCGGGTTGGTCGATCTCCTGGGCTTCATCGATCTCGTCGGGAGCCTCATCGATCTCGTCAGGCAGATCGAATTCGTCCAGTTGATCGAGCTGATTGCTTTCTTGGATCTCCTCTTCTTCCCTAGCGACCGGTTCGACCGCCGATTCGACGTCGGCGACGGCTTCGTCGATGAGATCGGGCGGCGGCCACTCCGAGTCTCTCACAACCGCTACCTGCCGAATCAAGCATTGATAACCACCAATGACACCGTCTCCCGTGTGACGTAACGTCGCTGTCAGTGACGCCGGGAATGTGAGCCCGTCTTTTCTGCACAGGGTGACGGGCAACTCCCGTACGAAACCGTCTTCCTCGACTCGCTCCTGAAACGTCTTGATGTCATGCGTCCCACAATAGAGCTTGCGTGCCTTGAGACCGATCAGTTCGTCGCGGACGTAACCAAACATCTCGGCAGCAGCATCATTGACCTCTACAACAGTGCCATCGCGAGACGTCAGATAGATGGCGTCTCGTGTGAGTTCAAACAGGGTCCTGTACCGCTCCTCACTCTCACACAGCTCCTCCTCAGCCTGCCGGCGCGGGTTACACTCTCTCGCGACAGCCAACACGAAGTCGCGATCGGCGAACCTTCGGCGCGCAATCGCAACCTCCACCGGGAACGAGGAACCATCGCGGCGCCGGTGGACGCCGTCGCCGAACAACCGCGGACGGTCTGCGCTGCGTGTGTCTGTCACATGGTCGGCATCAACTTCAGTGAAGTCGAGCGGAAACTGTACGTCCAGGTCCGAGACTGAGAGAGTGAGCAGGCGGTCACGCGAAAGCCCCAGCCATCTCAGAGCCGTTTCGTTGACGTCGACCAGGCGCCCAGTGTCCGGTTCGATGATGAAGATTGCCTCGCCGGCCCGATCGATGATGGTTCTGAACCGGGTCAACGACCCGAGGGCCTTTCGCATTCTGCCCATCTCGGCCGACAGACGCTCTAGCCTCCGCTCCAACTCATGTCGCTCGACGCGAGAGACAGCTTCGCTCAAATCAGGGGCCGGCATCTTCTGTTCAGCAGCGTCGTCCGGCTGAAAGTCATCTCCACCATCCAGCTCCCGCTGCCCAGCGCGCGATTCGGTCTCTGACTCTTTCTTGGCTCGATGATCATTCATCTCGAGATTTTCCCGCCGCGTCGACTTCGCACGTCGCTACCCAGCCCGCAAATGCCTTAGAATAGCTAAGATACACCGAACTTGGCCCTTCGCGAGAGATTTCCACATCACAATTGTGGATAAGCAAGACACGTGCCTGTCACAGCAGGAGTTAGCTGCTTCAACCGGTGGATTTTGTCATGTTGACGAGCGCCAGATCGGCGGCCGCCCGATTGTGAGAATCTCAACCCACGGTCTGCTCCCTGCAAGAAACTCGTAACCTATTCATTTGCCACAAGTTACGCTGCATCACGAGTGAAGAACAAACGA
>JBDGZZ010000340.1:0-4568 GCA_039588335.1 Gemmatimonadota bacterium
GTCTATTCTATGATGTTGGTAACCACACCAGCGCCGACCGTTCGTCCACCCTCTCGAATCGCAAAACGCAACCCGTCCTCCATCGCAATCGGCGATATCAATTCTATCTTCATCTTCGTGTTGTCACCCGGCATCACCATCTCCACCCCCTCAGGCATATCAACCGATCCCGTCACATCCGTCGTACGGAAGTAAAACTGCGGCCGATATCCCTGGAAGAATGGCGTGTGCCGACCACCCTCATCCTTCGTCAACACGTATACCTCTGCCTCAAACTTCGTGTGGGGCGTCACACTCCCTGGCTTCGCCAACACCATCCCACGCTCTATCTCCTCCTTGTCCACTCCACGCAACAACAAACCCACGTTGTCTCCCGCTACTCCCTCATCCAATAACTTCCGAAACATCTCCACACCCGTAACTACCGTCTTACGATCAGCTCCCAATCCCACCATCTCCAACTCCTCACTCACCTTCACCTTACCACGCTCCACTCGACCCGTCGCGGTATGTACGTGTCCAATGCCTCCAATAACTCATCTACACTCTTCGTATCATCCACACCCGGCTCACCACTCTCCAACGCCTTCAATGCGCTTCCCTTGATCACCGGAATCTCATCACCCGGAAACTCATAACTGCTCAATAACTCCCGAACCTCCAACTCCACCAACTCCAACAACTCCGGATCATCAACCATGTCGACCTTGTTCAAATACACCACGATAAACGGCACATTCACCTGACGCGCCAACAATACATGCTCCCGCGTCTGTGGCATCGGACCATCCGCAGCACTCACCACCAATACCGCACCGTCCATCTGCGCTGCACCCGTTATCATGTTCTTCACATAGTCCGCATGACCCGGACAGTCCACATGTGCATAGTGACGTGATTCCGTCTGATACTCGATATGCGCCGTCGCTATCGTGATGCCGCGCTCACGCTCCTCCGGAGCCTTGTCAATCGAGTCAAACGGCACAAAATCAGCCAAACCACGCTTCGACTGAACCTCCGTTATCGCCGCAGTCAACGTCGTCTTACCATGATCCACATGCCCTATCGTTCCTACATTCACATGCGGCTTCGTTCGCTCAAACTTTTCCTTCGCCATGGTAGATTCCCCTAACCCTTGATTCTGCTGATGATTTCGTCAGCCTTCGTCTTCGGCACTTCTGCATAATGAGAAAACTGCATGGAGTAGACGGCACGGCCCTGACTCAGTGACCGCATCGTCGTCGCATATCCGAACATCTCTGCGAGCGGCACGCTCGCACCGATCAATTGCGCATCCTGCCTTTGCATCATTCCGCCAATTCTCCCCCGGCGACTGTTCAGATCACCCACGACGTCACCCATGTACTCTGCCGGAGTAACGACCTCAACGTCCATGACTGGCTCGAGCAATACGGGGCGAGCCCTTTCCACTGCGGCCTTGAATGCCATCGACCCGGCGATCTTGAAAGCCATCTCGTTGGAGTCCACCTCGTGGTAGCTGCCGTCGACCAACTCGACCTTCACATCAACGACTGGATACCCTGCCAGGACGCCGTTCTCGAGCGCACCCTTCACACCATTTTCCACAGATCCGATATACTCCCGCGGAATCACACCGCCAACGATCTTGTCTTCGAACACGAAGCCATTTCCTGGCTTAGTCGGTTCCAGGTTGATTACAACGTGACCGTACTGCCCGCGGCCTCCACTCTGGCGCACAAACCTGCCCTCGACAGCTTCTGCCCGATCCCTGATCGTTTCCCGATAGGCGACCTGCGGACGACCGACATTGGCCTCAACATTGAACTCCCGCTTCATTCGATCGACCAGAACCTCTAGATGCAACTCACCCATGCCCGAAATGATGGTCTGGCCCGTGTCCGGATCTGACCGGACGTGGAAGGTCGGGTCCTCCTCCGACAGCTTCTGGAGTGCCAAACCGAGCTTGTCCTGATCCGCCTTCGTCTTGGGTTCGATGGCAACAGATATGACCGGTTCCGGAAACCTCATGACTTCGAGGATTATGGGACTATCCTCGTCACACAGAGTATCTCCTGTGCGGGTGTGCTTGAGGCCAATTGCCGCGGCAATGTCACCGGCTCGTACCTCCTCGATCTCGTCACGCTTGTTGGCGTGCATCTGCAAGAGCCGCCCGATTCGTTCCTTGCGACTCTTGGTCGAATTGTGGATGTGGGAACCGCTTTTCAGTACGCCGGAATACACTCGGAAGAACGTCAGCTTTCCGACGTACGGATCGGACGCAATCTTGAATGCAAGAGCGCTGAACGGCTCGTCGTCATTGGCTGTACGCTGGACGAATGTTTCGTCGTGATGCGGGAGGTGACCTTGGATAGCGGGCACTTCGAGCGGACTCGGTAGGTAATCGATGATCCCGTCGAGCAATCTCTGTACGCCCTTGTTCTTGAAAGCGGCACCGCAGAAAACTGGAATCAACTCACCATTGATAGTCGCCTCGCGAATGGCTCGGCGGACCTCATCCTCTGTGATGTCTTCGCCTTCTAGATACTTGTGCAGCAACTCCTCGTCGTGCTCCACCGCCGCCTCGACCAACTCGTGTCGAATCTGAGCGACCTTTTCACGGAAAGCCTCGGGTACCGGACCCTCTTCCCATTTCACGCCTTTGCTGTCTTCATCGTACACGACCTCAACCTGACGCACGATGTCGATCAAGCCCGTGAACAGTTCACCCGAACCCAGCGGATACTGTACCGGAAACGCCTTGGCGCCAAGTCGTTCGCGCATCATGTTCAAGCAGCGATCGAAGTCGGCACCAACGCGGTCCATCTTGTTCACGAAAGCTATCCGTGGCACCTGGTATCGATCGGCCTGACGCCACACGGTCTCGGTCTGCGGCTCCACTCCACCCACAGCATCCAGCACAGCTACCGCGCCATCCAACACGCGCAGTGACCGTTCCACTTCGACCGTGAAATCCACGTGGCCCGGGGTGTCGATGATGTTGATCTGGTACAGATCCTCGTTGCGTTCCCACTGACAGAATGTCGCCGCCGATGTGATGGTGATACCCCGCTCCTGCTCCTGCTCCATCCAGTCCATCGTGGCGGTGCCGTCATGCACTTCGCCCAGCTTGTAGGTCCGTCCGGTGTAGTACAGTATCCGCTCGGTAGTCGTAGTCTTCCCGGCATCAATGTGCGCCATGATGCCGATGTTGCGGATTTGCTCGAGCGAAGTGGTCCTTGGCATGATCTATATCGAAACTTCCGATTTCGTCCTTTTCGCGTTGTCTTGGGCTGCCCCGACCATCGTTCAAGGCAGCGAAAAAGCGGGGCGACCTTCATCCGCCGTTTCGGACAGGTCTCGCTCCGCGCTCGTCCGGGAGCTTGGCTCCCTGCGACGCAGGATCCCTTGATGCAGGGTCCCGAAGTTGTCGGTCTAAGGTTCTACATTACCACCGGTAATGAGCGAATGCCCGGTTCGCCTCCGCCATCCGATGGGTATCTTCTTTCTTCTTGATCGAACTGCCCTCACCCTTTGAGGCCAGGATCAACTCACCAGCCAGCCGCTCGGCCATGGACTTCTCGCTCCGTCCCCGTGCGTACTGGAGGATCCATCTCATCGCCAGGGCTGACCGCCGATCCTGGCGAACCTCGATCGGGACCTGATACGTCGCACCGCCAACCCGTCTGCTTTTCACCTCGAGCTGAGGCTTCACGTTGTTCAGAGCTTGCTTGAACACCTGAACACCGGGCTGGCCTGTACGCTGCTCGATCAGATCCATCGAGGTGTAAAACACCCGTTCCGCGACCGATTTGTTTCCGTCGACCATCAGGTGGTTCACGAACTTGGTGACCGTCTGACTGTCGTAACGGGGGTCCGGTGGAACCGGGCGCCTGATTGCTTTCTGTCTCCTGCTCACTTCTGCCTCTTAGCGCCGTACTTGGACCGGCTCTTTCGACGATCGGACACACCGGCGGCATCCAGGGTGCCCCGGATGATGTGGTAGCGGACACCCGGCAAGTCCTTCACTCGGCCACCACGGATGAGCACGATGCTGTGCTCCTGTAGGTTATGCCCCTCACCAGGTATGTAGCTCGTCACCTCGAAACCGTTGGTCAGGCGTACCCTGGCAACTTTCCGCAAAGCAGAATTCGGTTTCTTGGGAGTGGTCGTGTAGACGCGAGTGCAGACCCCGCGCTTCTGAGGATTACCCTTGAGCGCCGGAGCCTTCTCGGCCTTCTGCATTTCTTTCCGCCCATGACGGACGAGCTGATTGATCGTCGGCATACCATCGCCAATAAAAGGAAACCGCCCTACACGCTCGCCGGCCGATCCTGTTCGACGAGAGCTTTGAAACTTAGACTACCTCTAGCCTCGGGTCAAGGAGCGGCGGACGATCCGACGGCTTCCCCAAGTGCCGACACCAGAGAATTGATATCACTCATGTCGTTGTACGCGTGGGGCGATACCCTGAGTACGTCGCCTCGCACCGACACTTGAATCCGATTGGCCGCGAGCTGAACCTGTAGTGCCTGTGGCTGAACCCCCTCAGCCATACGGAGCCCCACCATATGACCGGCCCTCCAGCT
>JBDGZZ010000341.1:0-4482 GCA_039588335.1 Gemmatimonadota bacterium
CTCGAATCCCGGCGGTTTCGTAGAGTTGGCGGCACCGAAGAAATGGACGTCAGTCTGAGCATAATCACCGCCACGAATCAACACCTCGAGCAACTCGTAAAGGACGGACTGTTTCGCGCCGATTTGTACTACCGAGTGAGTGTAGCGGTCCACACGATGCCAACTCTCCGCGAAATCCGGGATGATTTGCCGGTATTGGCCAATCATTTTCGCGAAATCTTCAACCGGGAATTTCGCAAGGAAGTGGACTCGATTGGGCCGTCTGCGATCGATAAGCTCCAGCAGTGGGATTGGCCGGGTAACGTAAGAGAACTGCGCAATGTCATCGAGCGGGCGATGATATTCGCTAAGGGATCGGTGCTCGAAGCTGAAGACCTTCCGCCTCTGGGCGGCTTCGACATGGCGGCAGTGGATGCGAACCACGTCCAGAAGACAGCTGAGATGCTGGGGATATCTCGCAAGAACCTCTGGGAAAAAAGAAAGAAATACGGCTTGCTCGAAGCCGAATGAGCGGGCGCCGTCGTTACCCAAAGGGTTACCAAAACGTAACATCACCCCGAAAGGCCGGTCCGTCTAAGGCCAGTTAACCCTTTGATTGACAACTGGTTAAGGCCACTTGGTGTCAGGGCACGACCGATGCAGCTGACGGTTCCGTCGTTGCCGCGTGTGGCCCGACTCTGGGACCCACAGCAACCAGAGGACCTGCGGAAAATGCTACAATGGTGCCGGTGAATCTCCTAAGACGCGCTACTCACGTTTCGAGCCTGGTGGTGATGGCGGGAGCGGGCACTGCCCTGTCTCCAGTCGCTGAGCCCCAAGGCACGTGGCCTGTGGGCTTCAACGAACGGCGTCAGGTCACCATCAACACGGGACCTGTAACGCCGTACAACGGCTACCAGGGTTACACGGTTCGCGTCACCGGGTTCGACTCGGCCACGGAAATAGCGCAGGGCGACATGAGAGCCGACGGTAACGACTTGCGAGTGTTCTACTGGAACGGCTCGACGTGGGCGGAAGTACCTCGAATTGTCACGGGGTTAAGCACGGCCGACACGCACATAATCTTTCAGTGTCAGACCAACATCGCAGCCGGCGGCTCCGACACGAACCACTACATCTTCTATGGCAACCCGACTGCCGGATCTCCGCCGGCCGTTACCACGAGCAACGTCTATCTCTGGTGGGACGACTTTTCGACCGATCCGTTTGCGGGAGCCAGGTACACGCGAGCCAAGGCTGTTGACATTCACGGCGCAGGATACGTCGCGCCTACTTATAGCGGGGCAAGCCAACGAGTCTCATTCAACACCGGTGACAACAACACCTCGGACATGTACGTCACTGACGCGTCCTTCTCGAATGGAGAACAGGATGTCCTCGTTGCCGTCGATCACGATGCCGGCCAGAGCTATCCAGCAAACGCTACGGACGCAGTTGTGGTGCGCGTATCGGCAATCAACACCAGCTCCACCCATGAGTACCTGCACTACTCGCATGGTAACTACCCGAACACTCCCGCGATTGCATGGGATTCTTGGGTCAACAGTGAACGTAACGCTCTTGGCGGTGGTCTAAGCGGGCCCAGCCGTGTCTACTGGCCCTTCAATAACCCCAGCACATGGGCTTTTGCTGTCTTCGGAACCACTGCGCGTTTCTGGGAGGACGGCGACCTCGATCCCGAACCCTGGTTCGGAGCTGAGGTACCGTTGCTGAACGGCACCACCACCGCTGTTCAAACTGGCTTCATGGGAGTTGCGCCGGCACAATCCGTCGGCTGGTGGGACAACCTGATCATACGGCGCTACACGGAGCCCGAGCCGTCACTTTCTTTCAGTGCCGAGGAGAGCATGCTCGCTGACATGACGATCTCGAAATCCGTTAACCCCGTAGGCGTTCAAATGCCGGGCACCGATCTCACTTACACGCTTTCGCTCTCCAACCTGGGCAACACCGGCGCCGTTGACGTCGTGGTGATCGACACCCTACCATCGCAGGTGGATTTCCAGGTCGGCAGTGTCGTCAACGGCCTCCCTGCAGGCATCGGAGTGACCGTTGAGTACTCGCAAGACGACGGCGCAAGTTGGGCTTATTCGCCGACGTCAACCGCCTGCGGTGCCCCGGTCAACTACGATCGCTGTGTAAGCAACATCCGCTGGACGCTGCTCAACGACCTGAGTCCCCTTGCACCCGACAATACTGGAACAGTGAGTTTCATCGCCCGCATTCGCTAAACCCAGCTCGCCATTCCGCAGTGTAAACATCAGCCATTTCACACCAGTTCACCCGTTACCATCGCCGTTACCAAACAGTAACCGAGGGCTCCTTGTGAGCACTCTGAGGCACCAGATATCACACGTTAAGTGGCTGTAGCACAACGAGTTATACCACCAGGCCAACCACCCTCTCAAGCGGCACAATCTCTGCCTTTTTAAGGAAAACAAGAACCAAATAATGGAGAAAAGAACAGTGATCCTGCGTTGCCCACACTGCGGAATGATCGGGGGTCATGACCGCACAGCCTTTTTCGGCCACTGGGTCGCCTGCCCCAGCTGCGAACGCCCGTTCGACTGGAGGGAGGCCCGGGTGGGCCGCTCAGGAGGCACAGAACACGGAACCCGAGTCCGGGAACAAGCCACGGACTCAGATGACGAGCAGAGGAGGAGGAAGATGAAGGCTTTGAGACAAATCATCTATTCGCTGGCGGTCGTTACGGCGCTCGGCGCTGCGGCGGGTTTCGCCCAAGTGGCCGAACGTCAGGCACTCGTTGTAACCGCCAGCAACTTGATGGCGGGGGATGCCCGTCACCAAGAGCTGGCCCGCAACGGTGGTGACTCGAACTCGTTGTTCCCGGGCGACTTGGTGCTCTACCGCCTCGTGTTCACCAACGTCACTGATGTTGCCGTTCGTAGCGTCGAGTTCAACGATCCGTTACCACCGGGGCTCAGCTACGTGACGCAGTCGGCCACGTCCGACAGAAACGACGTGGTGATCGAGTACTCCACCGACGGCGGCACAACCTATTCCCAACAACCAATGGTGGAGCAAGTAGTCGCGGGCGAACGCAGGCTCGTGCCTGCATCACCTGAGTCGTACACGCACATCCGGTGGCGAATCGAAGGATGGGTCCAACCGGGTGCACAAGTGACAGCCGAGTTTCGCGCCGAGATACGCGAAGCTGAACCTATGACGAAGTCGGGCAAGTGATTACGCGCGGCTTCCAAGTGATGACAACAACCGAGGAGCAGGGGAAATGATGAACGTGATTCGTAACTGTGCTAGAGCACTAGCCATAACCGGCCTGTTAGCGGCGGTGACGGCGGCAACAGTGCAAGCACAAACGCCAGAAAACACAGTGATCACCAACACGGCCACTGTGACGTGGACCGACGCGAACAACAATACGTATGCGCCGGTCAACGGTAGCGTATCCGTCACCGTCGGGTTCCAAGCCGGAATAGACGTCATCTCCGCAGGTGATGTGACACCGGCATCTCCAAGTTCGGGGAACTCGATTTCCTTCGACATTCAAAACATCGGTAACGGCGATGACAGTGTCGTCGTCGACACGAGCTTCACAACAGCTGGTGTGGTCACAGTGACCGGATGGCAACTGGATGGAACGCCACATGCCGATCTCACGGCATTGAATCTGGCGCTGTCGACCACGCTGATCGCTCAGGGTGGCTCAGTCACGGTCGAGATGCTGTTCGACGTCAATGCAGGTCAAGGTGGCAATTCAGTGGCGTACACTCTGACGGCGAATTCCCGCCGCACCCCCGCCACCACTGACTCGGATGTCGCTAACATCTCGCCACCCGCTACCTATGCTGTCACCGTTACTCCCGACGGAGGTCAGAACGTCCTTCGGTTACCCAGTAACGGAACGAACCAGACCTTCACATTCCGCGTGACAAATACCGGGAACGTAACAGAGGACTTCGATCTGGCTGCGACGAGTCCCGGATCAGCCGTTATCACTATCGTGTCGGTCGACGGCGTCGGCGGAACTACCACCCAGATCAACCTGGCTCCGACTGCATTCGCCGATATCGTAGTCGAGTATCTGGTGGGTGACGTTGCGGTCAACAGCACCGACACGCTGTACCTGGCGGCGACTTCCGTGGCAGCCCCCGCAACCACGGACGACGGTTTCATGGATCTCACGGTCATTCGGCCGGTCATCACCATCACCAAGGCCGCTTACCGAGACGACCAAACGACGCCTATTCTCCCGGCTGACAGGGTGGCGCCAAGCGAGTTCATCCAATACCTGGTGACGGTATCCAACACCGGTAGCACCGACGCAGCTTCGGTGCACGTTGACGATCTGTTGCCAGCGCAGGTGTCTTACCAATCCACATCTGCAAATGTCGGTGCTTGGACGTTCGCGGTTGCAGGAAACGACGTGGACGCCGACCTGACGGGAACACTCGCAGCAGCTGGAACCGTATCCTTCTGGATCCGGGTCCAGATCAACTGAGC
>JBDGZZ010000342.1:0-4235 GCA_039588335.1 Gemmatimonadota bacterium
GTATTCAGTTTCGTCAACGCAGTGTTCTTCAGACCGTTCTCCGGTCTGGGAATCGAAGGCATTGTCAGCATTCACGAGTCCAGGAGCGGATTAGGACAGTACACTCAGCTAGGACTGTTGATTCCATACAACCGGTACCTCAAATACCGAGAAGCAACTAAGGACGTATTCCTTTCGCTCGCGGCGCACCGAATTGACGGATTCGCAGTGCGGCTTCCCGATGCCACTATCCGCGTTCGTGGTGCTCTAACTTCCGGCAACTACTTCCAAACAGTTGGCGTAAGGCCGGCTCTGGGTAGAGTCTATGCTACTGACGACGCAGCCGAGGTGGTGATCTCCCACCGGCTTTGGATTTCCAGCTTCGGGGCAGACAGCTCGGTCCTTGGGAAAACCATAGTGCTGGACGGACGGACTGTAACAGTCGTCGGAGTCGCGGCCGCTGGTTTCTACGGCGCATCTCTCACAGCTGATGCTCTTTGGACGCCGTTAGGAAACCGAGGGGTAGACGCAGATAGCTGGGCTGTGCAGATGATCCCGTTCGGCAAAGTCCGTCCCAATCTGAGTTTGGAGCAGGCAGATGCCGCGGTGCACACTTTGGCTCTGAGATTCCCACCTGAGCTTTCCGAAGTCACCGTCCAGTCGGCGCAGCTCGAGCCGGTCTCGCGTCAACCGCTTGCCGAGCAGGAGGAGGTGGTTGTATTCCTGGCCGTGCTGATGGGCATGGCATTGCTGGTGCTTCTAACTGCCAGTGCAAACATCGGCGGTGTGATGCTCGCCCGAGGTTTTGCCCGGCGGCAAGAGATGGCGGTCCGCCAAGCCCTCGGTGCTGGGCGAGCCCGGCTTGTACGCTTCCTACTCATGGAGAGCTCGTTGATCTTCGTGATCGGCGGCACAGCTGGCGTTTTATTGGCGTACTGGACCACCGCATGGGTCGCCCGCACATACATTCCATCCGGATCGACAACCTTCATGGTGCTAACCCCGGATACCAAAGTCCTCACCTTTGCCATCTCTCTTACAGCCGTTGCAGCACTCGTTTCGTCACTGATGCCATCTGTCAAGGCATCGAGACTCGAACTCGTGGCTGCGCTCAAGGCCGGCGGTGCCGGTGCGATTGCGACTGGATCTCGAATGCGGCAGCTCTTCGTGGGTGGACAGGTTGCCGTGGCTGTGACGCTACTCCTATCCGGAATGCTCTTCGCGCGTTCCCTGCGGGAGGGGTTGCAGGTTGATTTGGGTTTCGACCCCGACGGTTTGGTGCTTGCCACCGTCGATCTCGGCCCCCCCTTCGACTACGATCAACAAGAGGGAAGGCTTTTCCAAAGCACACTACTCGAGAGGATCCGAGCATTCCCCGGTGTCACACACGCTGCCCTATCCCAACACGCGTTGTTTGGCCAATCACGGTCGGGTACAATGTACTCGCGGCCGGACAAACCGGACATTCCGCCGATTTATTCCGCCGTATCCATTGTGAGCGCCGGATTCTTCGAGGCCATGGGCATAAGCAAACTGAGCGGTCGCTTCTTCAGCGAAGGAGACGTTGAAGGCGCCACTCCTGTGATAGTGATCAACCAGACGCTTGCCGACCGATTGTTCCCAGACGAAAATCCAGTCGGCCAGCGGGTTCGAGGGTCGTCTGGAATGCCGCTTTACATAATTGGAGTAACACGTACTCGTAGATACCACTCCGCAACAGAAAGACCGACGGCGTTCGCCTACCTACCCTACAACCAGAGATACAGTGACCAAATGGTCCTACACGTACGCGCACCCGGTGCGGAAGCGGTTACAGTCCAGAGGCTGGTGGACGAGGTGCGCAGGCTGGATCCAAATGTGGCGCTTGGATCACCTACCCTAATCACTGAGATCGTGGGCTCGGATCTCTCGCCCCAGCGCCTCGGCACTCAACTGATTGGGGCGTTTGGATTGGTGGGGTTACTCCTGGCGGCTACCGGTGTATATGGTGTGTTGGCGTATCACATCACACTTCGCACCAGAGAGTTCGCCCTCAGGCAAGCTCTCGGTGCGACGCAGAACAGCCTCGTACTCAGTGTGGTGATGCGCGGGGCATTCATCGCCGGCGTTGGCTGCCTGCTTGGAGTTGTTGCCGGTGGAGCGTTGGCCAACGCAATGCGTAGCTTCCTCATCGGCGTTCGGCCGTTGGATCCCGTGACTTTCGTGATCGTACCCGCGCTGCTCTTCGCTGTGGCGTTGTTCGCAAGTTATCTGCCGGCTCGCCGGGCCAATGTGGTGGACGCCACCGAAGCTCTCCGGGTTGAAGCCTAAAGGCGTGTCGGACAGCAACACCCGCTACGGGACAAGGGTGGCGAGGTTGGGGGTTGGGAAGAGTCGGTAAGGGACGGGAAGAGACAGTAAGAGACGGTGGTGTTCAGGGACGTGTCGGTCAGTGTGGCAACGTGAATGCCTTCGTGTGCATTGTGGAGACCGTTGCGGCTACGGCGAGTCGCGATCAGGCCGCCACCTCCACATACGTAGCGTAGCTTCGTGGTTCCGGAACCTCTTGACCTTCACCTCGCAGCTGTCCGACGTGAAGAGTGATGGCGTCACGCATGCTCTGCTCCACCGCCTCGCGAGAAGGACCGGCTGCAACGCAGCCTTCCACATCTGGCGAGTAAGCAGAATACCCCGTATCCGTCTGCTCAACTACGATTAGAAGTCGCATCACTTGAGCCCCGCTTGTTTCAGAATGGAGTTCACGGTGCCTCTAGCCAACTCTGCGGATTCCTTTCCCGCTATTGTCACCAGACCCGGCTTTCTGGGATGTTTGAACTGGCGGTGGCTTCCGCGTGTTCGCACAAGGTGCCAACCGTCCCTTTCCAACAGTACCAGGACTTGCCGAACTTTCATCTCGGCGTCGTTCGAGCGCAAGGCCTGGCAGAGATGCCAAGCCAGGCACGCGGCGTCCCGGTAAGCTCGCGGAACAGTGTAGGCAAACAAGTAGTCCCTACTCGAGTGCGCACAATGGCCCACGATACCGCTCGGCGTCACGAAGGCATCGTCAGAATCGTGCATACCGTAGCCGGAAATCGCGATCGGGCACACTCGCAGGCGCCGCGATCTACCGCGCGCCTGGTGGCTCAAGTTCTGAAAGAGCCGGGTGGGTGGATTGGTGGCAAGGGTGGCGGCGCTAAAAGAGTCGGTAAGTGACGGCAAGGGACGGTAAGGGACGGTAAGAGACGGGCAGAGACGGTAAGGGACGGACGGGCGGCCCAAGTGTGGAAATAGGCGTCTTTTGATCCATCAAAACACGCCAG
The DNA here is from genome assembly GCA_039588335.1 of Gemmatimonadota bacterium. Classification (GTDB taxonomy): domain Bacteria; phylum Gemmatimonadota; class Gemmatimonadetes; order Gemmatimonadales; family GWC2-71-9. The sequence continues at coordinate 3,279 of JBDGZZ010000342.1, forward strand.
AAATGTGGATTGACTGTCTCGCGTTAAGAATTGACTCGCAGTTGTGTCACCGCCTGTATGCTTGCGCCGGCTCTCTACCGAAAGATCGTAGCGCACCGCGGGCCAGGCACGTGCTCAGGAGCCCGTGCACGTTGCTGGGACTGCCGGTGTCGCAGGTATCTATGCGACTGAGTTCAATCGGACGCAGGAGACGGTAGAGCCGCTTGCGTCAGCGATGGGACTCCCTGTTGTCGAGGTCGCGGGGTCGGATGTCGCCGGCCTGGTCACGCAATGTTATATGGAGAAGTCCACGATTAGGCAGTAATGTTGGTCGCTACGGAAAGCAGGGGCAATCCATGAAGAGACTCACACCATCCAGCGCGGCAGCGGCGGTCGCTGCCCTCACCTGCCTTTATCCATTTGCTCTGACCGGACAGACGCGGGTTCGGGTGCCGGACGAAGCCGTACGGCAGAGTACGGCCATCCTCCGGAATGGAAGGATCGCGCAAGCTGTAGTACCGGGCTCGGTGGTCACGCTTCGGCCCGGTGACCTGATTACGTCGCGGCTCCCCGTCGCCGAGTCCCTGGTTCAGCGCGCCGATACGGTGCAATGGCGATTGCCCTATCGTATCGAAGGTCTCACCCGGTCCGGCGAGCGCATCGTGCTGGAGCCGTTTGTCCAGGTCGTGGGCGAGGGAATTCACAGAGAAGCCGGGCGTGACGACTTCTCATCAACTGCCTACATTTGGCTGCGGGATTCCCTCAAACCCGAGCGCGCGGAGCGACTGGGACAGGAGGTGCGCCTGGTTTTCGGCGGCAGGCTCTCGGCGACACCGAGTATCGTCCCGTTCGCAGCAATCGGTGCCATTGACTCCGTGACCTTGGCCTCTGCATCGCCAGACGGTGATTCCGTCTCGCTTACTGCGCTGCTCCAACCGGCGCCAGATACCACACCCCACGAGTTTCGCGTGCCCGTGA
>JBDGZZ010000343.1:0-4217 GCA_039588335.1 Gemmatimonadota bacterium
TGTGTTCGATACGGCGGGCACGTACCTGACAAGCCACCGAACGATTGGGAACTACATCATCAGCCCCTGGCCTGGGGGCTTCGACACCACCGGGGCGTTCTACAACTACGGCATCGACACCGAAGCAGATGCCGAGGAACAACTCGTAATGGTTCGGTACGACGACAACATGGAACCGGCCGACACATTTCAGGTACCACGGTACGATGCCGGCGATGCCTACTTCGACCTGCGCACCAAAAACAGCTTCTGGCGCATGAGCATTCCGTTCATGCCCGGCATGCAGTGGCAGCTTTCGAGAACGGGGGACATCTGGTTCGGCGTGACCGGAGATTACCGTCTGTTCAAGACGAATTTGACCGGCGATACGCTTCGAGTCGTGTCCCGAGAGTACCAACCGGTTGCGGTAACAGAGGCGGATATCGAGCAGTCGCTCGAGCGATTTGACAACTTCCTGCGCGAGGGAGGCAAGGTAGACCGATCCAGGATTCCCGGCGTCAAGCCCGCGTTCAGGACGTTATTCCTGGATGATGCCAATCGGCTGTGGGTGATGCCGATGACGAGTAATGACAACGAGGGACGGCTACTGGATGTCTTCGACAGCGAAGGCCGCTACTTGGGACGTGTCGAGTTGCCGTTTGTGATGGAGCGGTATCCCACACCGTTATTCCGCAACGGTCGGATCTACGCCGTAACGCGGGACGATCTCGACGTGCCGTATGTCGTGAGCGCGATGATAGAGATGCCGTGAGGGGGAGTGCTCTCGGCACGTGAACCGAGCGCGGGACTCCGGGGTAGAAAAAAGAAGCACTCCCTCCATCCCGGGAGGTCCTCATGCCCAGGAGGTCCTCATGACGCGGGGTTATGCACTCACCGCCGTGATCCTGGCGTCCGCCTGCGACTTGGGCTCGACTGAGCCGCGGGAGCAGACCGAGGTACCCAACGTGACGGTGCTTGCCGCGGCTGAACTGGTGACCACCGACACAGCCGTGCTGGTCAACGGCGAGCGGCTCATCGACTTCGGCCACGGCCCGAGAGGCATCTACGTTGGCCACTTCACCGAGTTCACATACGGCGGGATGTACGAGCGGATCAACGACGAGCTGGTGGGCGAGTCGTGGTACATGGAAGTTGGCCGGATGATCGTCACCGACGAGCGAGGCGACACAGTGTTCCTCCGTTCCCTGGACTTCGGCGACGTCGCGCTGGGGGGGACTCCCGCGCGGCGCCACGAGACCGACACGGTGATTGTGCTCGACTCCCGCCTTCCCGTTCGCGTCTACCAGAAAGTCATCTCGAATCGGATATCCATCTACAACCACCGGCTCAACATGGACGGCAGCACCGTGACCTTCTCTCACGAGCCATACTACGAGCACATGCTAGCCGGTGGCGCGATCGAGCTGACTGCGAGCGGTTCGGACGACATCGAGCCCACCTCCGCATCGCTCACGCTGCGGCCAGGCATGCGGATCACGAGCCTGTGGAACGGCGAGCATCTGAGCTTCGAGCACGTGCTAACCGAGTTCCGCACCGACAAGCCGCTGGTGGTCGAGTTGAGTCGGCAACTCGATCCCGACCGGACCATCCTGCATCTTGAATGGGCCCCTCCAAACTCATTCGTCGTGGACCCGGACGTCCGCCGGCGCGCCAGCGCCGTCTTCCAGTTGCAGGAGAGGACCGACCGCCTGGTCATCCCGGCGTCGGCCCTGGCCGAGATCGCCTCGCACCTGCCAGTGGCGGAGGGTTGGTTCGTGTTCCGGATCTACGAGTACCACGTGATGCAGGATGTGCTGGAGATCGTGCGCATCAAGGACGGCATTACGGAGAGCCTGAGGGCAGTTCAGTCAAACGGCTTCGGCCTCTACGTGAAGATGCGCCGATAGGCCCTCGAACGCGCTGAGGTTGTGGGGTGGGAAGATGGGGACGAAGGAAGTCTCCGCCATGGCGCGACGGTTACTGGCCGCGACCGACAAACAGCACCGACGACTTCGGAGGATCGGATGTCCAACCCTAGCAGCAGTGCGCCCGCTGCGATTCTCGGCCCACCAAAGCAGTTTGTGCTCCCCCGCGACAACGATCTCGATGTCTCCTTCAATGGCTGGCTCCTCGAGTGTGCAGACGATCAACTGGTGCGCGATAAGTCCGGTGTTACGGTCTGCGTTTACTTCACTGAGGGCGGATCTATCGTAACCCAGAGGATCCGTTGGTCGATTGTGAAGGATAGACGGATCGAAAGGCATCACGTTGGTGTGTTCGATAGCGCCAACTGGTCTGAGGCCATCGAGTGGTTCAAAACCGACAACCAAGGCCGATTCGGCGCCGTAAGCAAGGAGGCGTGGGTTCGGGCCTGCCAGAAGTTGCCCCAGCTCAAAGCTTACGCGATTGAGACGGTGAACTAGTCCAGACGAACTTCACATGGCAAGGGAAATCGCAACGAACGCCTGGTACCTCATTCCACTCGCCGTATTGCTTCTGGGCTCCACTGGCGGGTGCACGAGTGCCAGTGAGACTGACAGCACGCCACCGTACACGGTCCGCGACAGCGCGGGCATTCGCATTGTGGAGAACAACCGTGAGTTGGCCGACAGCGTGTGGCACACCTCAGTTGAGCCGCTCCTCGAACTGGGCCATGAGGCTCGTGGCCCACACCTGTTCCGTGTTGAAGGTGCCGCACGACTGAGTGACGGGACGATAGTGGTCGCCAACTCCGGCACGGGCGAGCTGTTCTTCTTCGATGTCAGCGGTGAACATCTGAGGACCGTCGGCGGGCAGGGACATGGGCCCGGTGAGTTCGGTTTCATGGTGTCGCTCACGGTGCTTTCGGGAGACACTTTGCTGTGCTACGATCAGACACAACACCGTCTCTCTTGGTTCGACCGCCAGGGCGACTTCGTGAGATCGGTGCAGGTGCTACCTCATCCGCCAGTATACCAACCGACACCGATCGGACTCTTGGATGACAGCACTGTAGTTGTATACCAAGGAATGATGCCGCTGGGTGCCGCTGGGCCGATTCGAATCGAGCGGCCTGTGGAGACGGTGTTTCGCTATACAGTGGGACGTGCCGAGCCGGAGTCGCTAGCGAGTTTTCCCGGTATTGAGGCGGCGGTCATAGAAACGTCTGCAAGGGCACAGTCACGCGGTGTGTACTTCCAGCGGACACCGAGGGAATTCGGCCGGAGGACGGCATATGGTGTCGCGCGGCGGCAGCTACTGGTTGCTGACACTGACAACTTCGAGGTCCGCGCGTATACGGCTGACGGTAATCTGATTGAGATCATCCGTCGAAAGCATGAACCGATTCCGGTTACGAGTGCCGACGTGCACTTCCTGCGCGAGAGCCAGCTGGCGGGTGCAAGTGAAGGGCGGCGAGAAAGCATCGGCGAGATGCATACGCGGCTGCCCGATCCACCAGAGGCATTGCCGGCCATGGATCCCATGGTGCTTTTCGATGCAGACGACCGACTGTGGCTGCCGAAGTATCATTGGCCACCCGACGCACCATACCGGTGGTCGGTGTTCGATCGGAACGGTCGCTTGGTTGCGACGGTCCACACGCCGAGCGATTTGGACGTTCTTGGAGTCGGAGCTAAGTCCGTGCTGGGCGTGTGGAAAGACGAGGATGATGTCGAGTATGTACGGCTCTATGAACTAGTTGAAGGTTCGTCATAGGGCGAGGTTGGGTGTTAACCGCGAGGACCAGACAGACGACGTACGATTCCCTGTATTGCGCTGGTCTGTGCGCTTGCGGTTTTCGCGGCCGGGCACGAACGTAATTCCATCGTCCTCACAGCCACGTACAACAGAAGTTCCGCGCCGGCGGCTTCGCGACCCCGCCGCCAGACGGACGCCGCTTTGAGATGTCGGAGTAGACGCCGTAGCATGGCGCCGCAGTAGACACCGCAGTAAGACGCCCGCCCGACGACGAGACCCCAGGGAGAGCCGACGGCGCCGTATCTGCCTTGGGAGGATTTTGTGCAACCCCATCGTGTCGATCGTGCGCGTCCGCTGGTGGTCACCCTTGCGGCGGGTCTCTGCGTGGCAGCGCTGGCGACGGCCTGCGACGAGAGCTTCGGCCCGATCGAGCCCAGTGAACTCGGCTTCTCGGTGTTCGGCTACCTCGACGCCTCGGCGGATACGCAGTGGATCCGCCTCATGCCCGTCCGTCCTCTGACCGTGCCGTCGCAAGACCCTCTTGGGGCAACCGTGACCCT
>JBDGZZ010000344.1:0-4197 GCA_039588335.1 Gemmatimonadota bacterium
GGAGGCCCATTGCGCCCGGTGAGTCGTTTGAGCGGGCGGAGTGGATGTTCCCCTTCCACGGCACTGGTGGGTTGACGTTTGCGGATACGACACTCGCGGTGAACTTCAAGTTGAACAGGAACACACGCGAGGCCATCGTTGCGCTTTGCCCCACTGGCCGTTGGCATGGCGCCGCCGAGCTGTACTTAGTCTCTGAAGCTTCGGTGGAATCGAACGTGTTACGGACATGGGAGATCGATGCCAATCCTACGAACCCCGTATATCAGATTACTGAACTAGCAGAAGTGCAGTCTGAGGAGTTGGCCCGACTCAGACTACGACTCAGCACCGACCGATCCCATTGGTTAACGCTTGCTCCTGAGATCTCAGGGAGCCGTCAATGAAGACTACTCATCTGTTCTCCATCACGTCGCTCGCGCTTGCCGTCGCGGGTTGCGGATCGGATTCGAGCGTTGCTGCGCATGAGGTCGAATTGACCCTGCCAACATACAAGGCCGGCACGCCGGATCCCAACCCACGGTTCTACTCGGGCCGTGCATACCAGGGCGCTCAAGGACGGGTCTATCCCTACCCGATGCTTGACCAGCTTACGGACGAGCGGGTAGACGTCCCGTACAAGATGCTCTACCTGGAAAACCAGTACGTCAGGGTAGGAGTACTTCCGGAAATCGGTGGCCGCGTATTCGAAGCCGTCGACAAGACCAATGAATACGATTTCCTCTACCGCCAGCACGTGATCAAACCGGCATTGATCGGTATGCTGGGTGCGTGGATTTCAGGTGGTATCGAGTGGAATTTCCCGCACCACCACCGGTCCCGCAGCTTCATGCCGATGGACTACACCATCGTCGAGCATGCGGATGGTGCCAAGACGATATGGCTCTCCGAACTGGAGCTGCGGCAACGAATGCATTTCACGGTGGGGATCACGGTTTATCCCGGAAAGTCGTACTTCGAGGCGACAATCAAGCCGTTCAACCGGACCCCTTTGGTTCAATCGTTTCTCTATTGGGCCAATCCCGCAGTTCATGCCGGTCCAGCGTATCAGGTCATGTTCCCACCAAGCACTGAGTGGGCAACGTACCACAGCAAGAACGATTTTGCCCGCTGGCCGATCGCGGACGATTCGTATCGGGGCGTCGATTACGAAGACGTGAATCTCACTTGGTGGGAGAACCATCCGACGCCTATCTCTTTCTTTGCGTGGAACTATGAGGATGATTTCCTTGCAGGCTACGACCACGAACAGGATGCAGGCGTGGTGTACTTCGCCAACCATCACATCGCCCAGGGCAAGAAGTTGTGGGAGTGGGGGCCTGGACCCCAGGGTAGCTTATGGGATCAAATCCTCACAGATGATGATGGACCCTACATCGAATTGATGGCGGGCGCTTACTCCGATAATCAGCCAGACTACAGCTGGCTGCAACCCTACGAGTCCAAGTTCATACGGCAATACTGGTATCCCATTAGGGGAATAGGAGGCGTGAAGAACGCTACGTTGGAAGCCGCCGTCAACCTCGACGTGAGTAAGGGTGTCGCTACGATCGGCTTCTACTCCACGAGTCGGCACGATGCGGCAACCGTCCAACTCATGACAGCTGACTCGGTCCTGTTCTATGCTAGCGTATCGATTGATCCGGCAAGACCTTATGTGACCGACGTTCAGCTGCCTTCAGGTGTCGATGCTTCACAGCTACGGGCGTCATTGACTGCTGGTGACCAGGAACTGGTGAGCTACCAGCACGTCGATCCACAAGGCTCACCGCGGCCCGAGCCGGTTCGACCACCACTACCGCCGCGTGATATCCCCACCGTGGAACAGCTCTATCTCACCGCACAACGATTGGAGCAGTTCCACAATCCCTCAGTCGATGCAACCGAGTACTACGAGGAAGCACTACGACGCGATCCAGGTCACTCGAGGTCTAACGTCGCTCTCGGGCTGAGATACCTACGCAACGGGCTACTCGACCACGCCGAGGGACATTTTGTCACCGCACTAAGCCGAGTCACGGCGGGTTACACGAGTCCCGGCGAAGGATCTGCTAACTACTATCTGGGGCTCACATGGCAGCTGCGCCACCAGTATGATGAGGCCTACGATGCTTACTATCGTGCTACCTGGAGCAGCGCCTACCATGCTGCGGCATACTACCGATTGGCGCAGATCGATTGCCTGCGTGAAAACTTCGCCGCAGCCATGGAGCACCTCGACCGATCCATTGCCACGAACAGGACCAACCGGAATGCGCTCAACCTGCGTGCTGCGGTGTTGCGGAGGCTGGGGCGTGGAGAAACGGCGGTGAGCCAAGTGAGTGCAGTGTTAGAGGAAGATCCACTCGATGTGTGGGCGCTGTACGAGCTGCAGCAGGCTCAGGAGAGCATCGGTGCCGCGCGCGACGCAAGCCGGACCGAGCAGCGTTTAGTGGCGCGCCGGCTGGCCAAGTTCGCACTTCAGGACCACTCGAAGCCGTGGCACGAAGCCGAGGCATGGCTCGATGCGCAGCCGTTCATAGAGACAGCGGTGGAGTATGGTACTGCGGGGATGTGGGCCGATGCGCTTGGGATCCTGTCCGCACTCACGGAAGGGAGGCACGGTGGTGCGGTCACTACGTATCCGATGGTGCACTACTACGCCGCATACTACATGGCTCGATTGGAGCATGATGAAGCAGCAACCGAGCTGTACCGAGCGGCAATGACGCAGCAAGCGGACTACTGCTTTCCCTCTCGGCTTGAGGCGGTCGAGATTCTGCGTGCAGCCCAACAGCAGAATCCTGCTGACGCCTTAGCCCACTATTGCCTCGGCAACCTTCTCTATGAGAAACAGGCTGACGTTGCGGTCCGTGAGTGGGAGGCTGCTGACTCCTTGGGTACCTCGATAGCAACCGTGTATCGCAATATCGCGCGCGCTCACGTGGAGCTGAACCAGGACGTGGCTAAGGCCGCGTCCACCATGGAGCGCGCGGTCGAACTCGACCCTGACGATCCTCGGCTGTATTACGAACTCGATCTGCTGAAAGAAGCTGCTGGGTTAGGTCCGGCTGAGCGACTCGCCGTGTTGGAGCAGGCAGGTGAGGTAGTGTTGGACCACAACGACGCCCTCGGTCGTCAGGTCGTGCTGCTCACCCAGCTCGGCCGCTACGATGAGGCGATCGAACTCATGACGAGGCACCACTTCAGGCGCTGGGAGGGACTGGGCAACATCCATACTACATATGTCGATGCTCATCTGTTGCGAGCGCGGCAACATCTGTCAAACGGACGCTACGGGGATGCAATTCGTGACTACGAGAGCGCTCTGGAGTATCCGGCGAATCTGGAAGTTGCAGAGCCGTACGCCGGGGGACGCGAGTGTCAGATCTACTACTTGATGGGCGATGCATATGCGGTGACAGGCGATACCGCAGAGGCGCTGCGCCACTATGAGCTTGCGGCCACTGCCAAGCGTCCGTCAGGAAGATCGGTTCTGGATTATTACGAAGGTATGGCACTGAGGCGACTCGGCCGCCAGAAGCAAGCGCACTGGCTGTTCGACGCACTCAGCGAGCATGCACGTAACCGCCTGACCTCATTACAGGCGGGATCGTCACTCGAGTTCTTCACCAAGTTCGGAAGTAGACGCTCGCTGAATGAGCAGCGTGGAGCCGCGTACTATCTGTTGGGATTGGGGTCTCTCGGCAATCGCGATCTAGTGGGTGCACGTGCGATGTTGTACCGAACATTGGAGTACGATCCCAACCATTTGTGGGCGCGAGAGCAGTTGGCGCAGTTGCCCGAGGGATAGACGGTATCGGGACCTTTGTATCGCGGAGCGCCGCCCTGCACCGGAGAATTTGCTCCACGGCATGGCTCTGAGTCTTGACATGCGAATACGCGGAGTCAAATGGTGACATTCGGCCGATCGCCTCATCTTCTGTCAGACAACTCGACGCGGCAATCGGGCGTTCAACTTCTGGATGAGTCTCAGAAACCTCACCCCTGTGTTATCAGCGACGGTGTGCGGAAGTATGGCCGGATGGTCTGGACCGATTAGCGTAGCTACGTCGCCCAGTTCGACGGTCTTTTCCGCACAGATCTCCACGATGGTGTGCGCCGAATTGACGCTTGCGATCACGGGGTAAGGCCGGCGACCGATCAAGACCTCGCATGTGCCGGCCGCCGTATGCGGATAGCCATCGGTGTGGCCTACTG
>JBDGZZ010000345.1:0-4174 GCA_039588335.1 Gemmatimonadota bacterium
GAGCCCCTGTTCACCGGATCGCTGCGGGAGGTGTTGGAGCAACACATCTCGCGTCCTGCTCCTCAACTTCCCGTGCTGGGCCGGCACCTCGACACCACGCTGACGTGGGCGGTGGGCGGTCGCCCACCGCAGAAGCGCTGACCGTTAGCGAACAGTTCAGGGGGAAGGTGACATGTGTCTTCTGATCCACTTGGCTAGCTCGGCTTCGGACAAGTTTCCTGCGGCAATGCGAAGCATCACGGTTACCACGTCTGGTTCGTCGGCTACGAGGTCATGACCGTTCAGACCGAGGAATACGATCATGGTCACGAAGGCGACACGCTTGTTGCCATCACGAAACGGATGATTCCTCGCGAGACCGTATGCGTGTGCAGCTGCCAGGCTCGCCAGGTCTGGCTTTCGCTTGTAGGTCAATTTGTGTCTCGGCCGGGCGAGAGCCGACTCGAGGCTCCCTTCGTCACGCAGGCCGGGCATGCCTCCGTGTTCTCTGAGCTGGTCCAAGTGAATTGCCTCGACCACCAGTCGCGGTACCCATATTGGCTCGCTCAATGCGGGTACCTATTTGGCCAATTCGCGAAGGGCGCTGCGGTATCGCTTGGCAGCGCGGGCCGCGATTGCTAGTGCCTCCTGGGTTACAGGATCATACGGTGTCAGAAGAATACCGTCTTCCGTCTCGACGGCGAGGAGGCGATCACCTGGAGAGACCCGCAGGCGATCAGCCATGTCCTTTGGAAGGGTGGTTCCGATGGAGCCTCCTACCTGACGGACTGTCACTTCTTTGACCATGATTTCGTCCAGTTTGGCTCTGCACGAAGTATAACATATGTGCTACTGATTGTGCAATGCACGCTAACGAGCGCCTGAAGCTGACGAACGCGGTAGGAGTGATTGATTTGTGAGCGTTGAGAGATCCAAGAGTACCGAGACTTGTCTGCTGCTGGTGAGTTTGCGTTCGCAGCTTATTCGCCGAGTCGTTATGCGGTGCCGAGAGTATTGAGCGATGAGCGAATCTGTGTGGGAACCATTGGACAACCCCAGTATCGAGGGGTCTGGCCAGACCTTTGTCCTACCGAGGCAAGCCTGGCCCGCATGGGCCCAACGGAGCACACAGTTCGAACGCTTGTGGATCCACTGTCCTGACACAGAGCATCCAATCACATCATCGGAAACGACAGCTGCGGTTGTAGCCCGAATCCTCACTGAGCGCTTCGATCATAAAGACAAGCCAAGGCCATACAACTACAACTACTATCTCATCGTGAAGTCTACGTCTGGGGAGGTGCTTCAGTCAGGTCCCCTCAGGACCTCTGACATCTCCCGCCATTCGTCTCAACCTCCGGACGTCTTGGATACGTATGAGCCGCCACACTGGTAACGCCTTTCGTGGCGCCGAGATTGCCGATCCGAAGGGCCTGTTGGAAGCCACTGGCAAGTTCATGCGTCATGTGAAGCTCAGACCCGAAGCTGAGGTCGACGACGCCGCTCTATTGAAGCTCATTGATACCGCATACACTGATATGAAGGGGCGCCTGAAGGTGGAGTGGGGTGAAGCCGGAACAAGAACGACGGCTGAACCCGCCGCTCGGCGAACTGACTGTCGCCAAGGAGGGCCGCAGATAAACACAGAAACGCGCTGATGAATGCTCCTGGGTGGGGCGGGGCGGACCCTTCCCGCCTCTTACCGTCTCTGCCCGTCTCTTGCCGCCTCTTCTTACCGCCCCTTACCGTCTCTTCCCGTCTCTTGCCGACTCTTCTTACCGCCTCTTCTCGTGCCCTGGACGGCGCAACGGCATGGCACCACTATTTGGAGTTGTGCCCCAGGCAAGACTTTTACGCGGTCAACATCACTTCGCCCGTCGAGTGGTCGCGCCGCAGCTGATGTGCAAAACCGTCAGGTGTCACCCGGAGGACTGATGAAGGTCACTATCCGTCGGTGCGGGTACTGAGTGTCAGCTATTCAAGCTGCCCGGGCGGCGGCTGAACTCAGGAAGGAGCCGGGCATAGAAGTGACGACCGTGCCGGGCCGGTATGGGGAACTCAGCGTGCTCGTCGACGGGGAGCGCGTCCTAAGCGCTGGGCCGTGGGCGTTCTTGGGCATTCTGCCCTCCGTCGGCAAGATTCGCAATGCGGTGGTTGAGCGGGTGGACGCGCGGGTGGGGTTGGGTGAGCCGTGACCTGTTGTTGGATTTGTTCCGATCCCGGGTACAACGATCTGAAAGCCACCGGCTTGGGCGCAGATCTGCACCCATAGTGCGTAGAATAGACCACGGCCGGGTGGCGCCGCGGTGCTATCGTGGGTCATGCCAAGAGCTGGTGATGAGCCGGGCAGCCTAATCGCGGCGATGCGGCGGGCGCTGCGATTGCGGCACTACAGCAGCAGAACCGAGCAGGCCTATGTCCATTGGGTGCGGCGGTTCATTCGATTCCATGACGGCCAGCATCCGCGGGAGTTGGGCGCGGCCGAGGTGTCTGCGTTTCTGACCGATCTGGCAGTCCGGCGTCGGGTGGCCGCTTCAACGCAGAATCAGGCTCTTGGCGTCCTGCTGTTCATGTACCGCGACGTGTTGGGGCAGTCGGTTGGCTGGCTCGAGGGCTTTGTACGTGCCAAGCGCACCACATCGCTTCCTGTTGTGCTCACGCGCGAAGAAGTGCGTCTGGTGCTCGCTGAGCTCGACGGGACAGTCCGGCTGGTCGCCTGGTTGCTGTACGGTTCGGGTCTGCGATTGAGCGAAGCGCTGCGGTTGCGTGTGAAGGACGTTGAGTTCGCGCACCATCGAATCGTGGTGCGGGACGGCAAAGGCGGGCGCAATCGCGTGACCACGCTTCCTGCCGTGCTCGAGCCGGCGCTGCGGCGGCACCTGGACGCGGTCGAGGCCCAGTTCCGCCGCGATCTTGCCGTCCCGTCCTATTCGGTTCCGATGCCGGGCGCCCTGCACCGCAAGTTTCCCAACGCCGGAAGGTATTGGGTGTGGCAGTGGTTCTTTCCCGCCACCCGGACCTACCGGAACCGCGATGGCGAGGCGATCCACCGTCATCATTTCCATCCGAGCGCTGTGCAGCGCGCGTTTCATCAAGCGGTACTGCGGTCGAAGCTCAACAAGCGCGCAACGTGTCATTCCCTGAGGCATTCCTTTGCGACACATTTGCTGAGCCAGGGCTACGACATCCGCACGGTGCAGGAGCTGCTGGGTCACAAGGACGTGCGCACCACCATGATCTACACGCACGTGCTCAACCGGCCGGGCCTGGGCGTACGGAGCCCCGCGGATACGCTCAGCGGCTAGGGGTTGTCCAACGCGAGTAATCGGGGATTCATGATATGCTGCGAAGCCCTCGCAAGATATCACTCAGTTGCCTGCTGGGCCCACTGGGCCAAGCCAAACGTTTGCCTGAAGTTGGCTCCGAAACGCCTCACCCAGTCCGTTGCTATGCTGCACGCCGAGTGTAGGATATGTATATGTACTGGTCAGTCCATTTATTAGTTAGCCAGCATGTACAGCACTCATGGTTGTCCTGAGACCGACACGTAAGCTACAGCGGTTCCTTCCGCTGACCGGAGATGGCAACGTCGCCTCCGATACGGCGTTGGGAGATTGGTACGTCAACCGCGTCGTCATCGACCGTCAGCCTCTGCTTCTTCTCGTGAGCTCCTCCTCCCTTCTCTCCATCCTTGTACCGGCGCGGGATGTGCGTTCTCTACCGGAGCGGCTGGCTGGTCTCGTTGGTGCGCGGCTCGAGCGGATGGGTGTTTCGGCTTGCGTGGTCGCTGCGGAGGCAGATGCAATGTCGCCAGTGCAGATCGGCAAGACCACTGACCGCTCCGTGCTCGGCATCATGGTCGATTTTGCTAAGGGCATCCCGTTCTATCTGGAGGTTGGCGGATGGGATGAGACCACTCTCCCGTTTGTCGAGAGCCGATTGGCGGAAACGCCATGCTACGCTGCTCGTCGCTTCGAAGACATGATCATTCCGGACAAGAAAGCACCGGAACTACTCGCCCGGCGCTGGCATGCTGGCTAACAAGCGGCTGAAGCTGCCAGGCGGTTAACGATTCGATTGGTTTGATGGTATGGTGAGATCGAGAAAACGACGGAGTTCACAGCGGCTGGTGCCGAGTCGCCTGCAGCTTAGTCGCATGTCCGTTAGGCGTAGGCAATCTGAAGCTTTTGATGAT
>JBDGZZ010000346.1:0-4135 GCA_039588335.1 Gemmatimonadota bacterium
GGGACCACGTCCAACGGCCGCGGACAATGGTCGTGGGGCCATGGACATCGGGGTGATGTCCACGGACATTCGTCCGTTGTCGACGTACATCGGGCTGATGTCGCGGACATTCGTCTGTTGTCGACGGACATTCGTCTGTTGTCGATGGACAAACGGCTGATGTCCACGGACAAATGGCTGATGTCGACGGACAAACGGCTGATGTCAACGGACCCGAGCCTAGAGTCGGTGGCCGCAAGCCCGTTGTCGGCGGACAAAGGCGGGTGTTTCACCGCGTCACCCTCCCCACCACGATCCCCACGCCCGCCGCGTAGGCGGCGGCGTTCGCCCCCGCGGGTAGTTCGAGACTCCGGTCCACCTTGACGCTCATGACGCAACTCCTCTCCGTGACGCACCTCATTCGTGTGCTCAGTTTCAGGCAGCTCGGCCTGATAGCGACCGGCGGCAGCGTGCCCTTACTGGATAGACGAAGAAACAGCTAGTGGGTTCCCGAAAATTGCCCCAAGTGACTACAGGGCAAGGGTTTAGTCGAAAGGCCCTAGTTAACTTACGCGATCGTGAGGGGGTGGTGGTGGGTGGTGAGAAGGAAGAAAGGAGGACGACGGCTGAAGCCCGAGGAAGGACGACGGCTCAAGCCGCCGCTCGGCAGACTGACTGTCGCCAAGGCGACGAGGGGGCGGCAGGGCGGACCCTTACCGCCCCTTACCGTCTCTGCCCGCTTCTTACCGCCCCTTTTTACCGCCCTTTACCGTCTCTTACCGCCCCTTCGGTAGTCGATTCCTACATTGGTCGTGCCAACGCTCCCATGGAGGCACTGTAAATCCACGCTACCGAGGGACCACCCTACAGCGGTCGCGCATTTCCCGCTTGACCTTCTTGGGGTCCCCGAGGATCTGGTAGAACTCATCCAAGTACTCGACAGCCCGCTCGAGCTCCTTTTCCCCAAGGCCTTCCTGGTTTTGGTACAGCGCGTAAATCGACTCCTTAAGATCCTCGAATGCGGGAAGCGTCACATCCAGTTGGTCGCTATCACGACAGATTCCGCGGTACAGCCGCTGACGCACAGAATGTATGGGAAGAGAGGGATCGGGTCTCGCGTATCTTGCAGAGACCAAACCGGTCCAGTCGAAGTCATATGGCACCGGAAAGACCGGACCCGCTTGGTTGCCGATCACCGTCATGTTGTGGCAGCACTCGGTCTCATCCGGAGCCGCGGTGAATGCGGCCCAATCCGTGTTCCCGACCAGGAACTGAAACACCTCCGCCAAATTCAGTTGGTCTTGCTCATACTCAAATGGTGGGACCACCGGTACCTGGAGCGCCTCCCAGCCGTTCCTGCCGGCCATGTCATCATCATCTTCGATGAAGAATGCGTACTTCGTGAGCGGTTCGCGATCGCCCTCGCTGTCCACATAGGTGATCCGCGCTAGACGCACCTGAAAACTCAAGTCCGTGAACAGGTTATACGTGCGATAGACCAGGTGCTCCAACAGAATGTACTGTTCGTAATCCGCCCGCTTGTCCTGGCAGTGGGTCACAAGCTTGAGCTTGTCCTGACCGGCGAAGACTGTGCCCTCTACTTGCTTCTTCTTGAAGTTGATCCTGAGCGGCGGGAAGCCGCAGTTCCTTCGGTCTAGCCTAAACTTCCCGCGTGTCTTCAGCTGGACGTCGAGGCTCACACTGGAGCCCCCCCCGTCCTCCAGAATCAAGACACCTTGATGGTACGAACTTACCTGCTCCCTCTCCTTGAAGACCACCTTGAGAGGTGCTTCGATGGTCAGCGTGAGCGGGTCGTTGGACGCGAAGAGGGCTTGGGTGGCGCCCGCCCCACCCGAGGTGGCGTCTTGTGCCGTCAAAGCGGTACCCAGAACGAGTGCCGTTAGCAGCAGGCCTACGGTCCTACACATGAGGCGGTCTCCAATCTTTCCGTCGTGGCACGATCTCATTGCCGCAAAGTATGCGGTCGACCTGGAATTGGCGACACCGCAGCCTATCGTCAGAGGCTCGAGGAGCCGTCGAGCGATGCCTCACGTTCCTCGCTGGCCCTCTCGCTTCACTCACCCCATCTTAGGGCGGTTCACTCAACGTTGCGCTCGCCGTTCTACAACGGTTCAAGACGTCAGAACGACGGTGGCATGTGCGGCAGACGCCTGAAGACACTTCACAACCGGAATGTCCGGTAGGACCCAAGGTCAATGACTAGAGCTATCCCTCTGCCACTTCTCACAACGCTGGTGTCGCTGGCGTTTTCCTCGGGCTGCAGCGGCCCGGAAACGCCTTCGGGCTCCGTGGATTGGCCTCATATCAACAGCGAGGTTCCGCTCGATGCCTCCCTGGAAGAGCATATCACTTCTCTCGTGTCACAGATGACGTTGGAACAAAAAGTGGGTCAGATGGTCCAGGCAGAAATCCAAAGCGTCACTCCAGCGGATGTCAGGGATTATCATCTCGGTTCTGTTCTCAACGGAGGCGGTTCACATCCAAATGGATCCAAGGCCTCGAGCGTTGCCGACTGGCTCTCGCTGGCCGATGCTTTCTATGACGCATCGATGGACACCTCCGAAGGTGGGCTGGCGATTCCGGTGATCTGGGGAACCGACGCAGTGCACGGCCATAACAACGTGAGGGGTGCCACTCTATTTCCCCACAACATCGGCCTTGGCGCGACCCGCGACCCCGACCTGATACAGAGCATCGGTGAGGTCACGGCACTCGAGGTCGCCGCAACGGGAATCAACTGGAACTTCGCACCGACGCTCGCCGTCGTCAGAGACGATCGCTGGGGACGCACCTACGAGGGCTTCTCGGAAGATCCAGAGATCGTCAGCCAATACGCCGGCAGAATGATCACCGGAATGCAAGGCAGCGCCTCGTCACCCGGTTTTCTGAGTTCGTCCCACGTGGTTGCGACCGCCAAGCACTTCATTGGCGACGGCGGCACAGACGAGGGGGTAGACCGAGGGGACAACCTGTCCAGCGAGCAGCAACTGCTGGACATCCACGCGCAGGGCTACCTGTCAGCACTGCAGGCCGGTGTGCAGACCGTGATGGCGTCGTTCAACAGCTGGCAGGGTAACAAAATACACGGCAGCAGGTACCTGCTCACCGAGGTCCTCAAGGAACGCATGGGATTCGACGGGTTCGTCATAGGTGACTGGAACGGCCAGGCCGAGGTGCCGGGGTGTAGTAACGAGTCATGCCCGCAGGCGATTACCGCCGGCGTCGACATGATCATGGTGCCCCAAGACTGGAAGGCCTTCATCGCCAACACTCTCGACCAGGTGCGCGCGGGCGAGATCGAGGAAGCGCGTATTGATGACGCGGTGCACCGCATCTTGCGAGTGAAAGCACGGGCTGGACTGTTTGCCAAGGGACGTCCGTCATCGCGACCTAATGCCGGTAACGCGTCTTTGGTCGGCGCCGATGACCATCGAAGCCTGGCTCGACAGGCCGTACGTCAGTCACTCGTACTGCTCAAGAATACTGGGTCGCTGCTACCTCTGTCGCGCGACCTCAACGTGTTGGTAGCCGGGAGCGGCGCGGACGATATCAGCAGGCAGTCGGGTGGCTGGACAGTCACCTGGCAAGGTACCGAGAACACCAACGAGGACTTTCCCGGCGCCACCTCAGTCTTTGCGGGTATTGAGGAGACTGTGACCGCCGGTGGTGGCACCGCGGTACTCAGCCCGGACGGTTCGTTCGACGAGCGGCCGGATGTCGCCATCGTGGTCTTCGGCGAGGACCCCTACGCCGAGTTCGAAGGCGATCTCGAGTCGCTGAGTTTTTCGGCCCTCTACAGCGAGCCTGTCGAGGTGCTGCGTCGACTGAAGGGGCAGGACATCCCCGTGGTATCGGTATTCCTAAGCGGGCGACCCCTGTGGGTCAATCCGGAACTCAACGCATCCGCGGCGTTTGTCGCGGCGTGGCTGCCGGGTACGGAAGGCGGCGGCGTTGCCGACGTGCTGTTCAGCGACAATGAAGGTGAGGTGAATTTCGATTTCACGGGCAGGCTGTCATACAGCTGGCCCATGGAGCCTTCCCAGACACCTCTGAACCGGAACGATCCGGTATACGAGCCGCTGTTCCCCTACGGATTCGGCCTAACGTACGGTGATGTGGATACCTTGGGCGACGA
>JBDGZZ010000347.1:0-5527 GCA_039588335.1 Gemmatimonadota bacterium
GGACGTGGTGGTACAGCATCCGGGTGGAAACGTGACGCTGACGAACGGGTTTGCCTACACGCCGACGATCGCGAGGGTTGCGCCCCTTACGGGGTTGGAGGCAGGTGGGACTGTGGTAACGCTTACAGGAACCGGTTTCACCGACGCAACGGGAGTGACGTTTGGAGGCGCGGCGGGAACGTTGTTTACGGTCGTGAATGCGACGACGATTACGGTGACGACACCGGCCGGGACAGGGACGGTGGACGTAATCGTGTTGCATCCGGGCGGAAACGCGACGCTGGCTAGCGGTTTCACATACACGCCTTGAAGAGTAGCGATTTGATGGACAAGTATGACAAGGATCGGATGACATTGTACAAAACGATACAACGACCGATCACAGTGACACCTACAGACCACGGAGATAACTTAGTCCCATGATCTGCCCACGCTGCACCATTGGTGAAGTCGCTGAGGACACCGGATTGTGTGCCCTTTGTGGTTTTCAGCCGGGAGTCGGTGTGGCTGTACATAGACCAGTGGTCGACGAAGTCCTGGAGACGGTGCAACGGGAGCTGGAAGGGCAGTTCCGCATCAGTGTTCTACTCAGGCACGGGACCAAGTCGGTCGTGTACGTGGCTGACGAACTTCCCAGCAAACGGCTGGTGGCTCTCAAGGTCATTCCGCTCCAGCGTGGCATGAACCCCGATATCGCGCGGTTCGAACGAGAGGCTGCGGTTTCCGCATCATTGAATCATTCGCACATCGCTCGGGTTCTCGGTTTCGGTCAAACCCGCGCTCTTCTCTGGTACTCGATGGAGTACGTGAAGGGCCATTCACTTGCGGACCTGAAGCGCGATTCGGGCCCGCTGAGTCTCGAGACGTGTCAGAAGATACTCGAGCAAGCGGCCAGTGCTTTGGATTACATGCACCGGCGAGGGGCTACGCACGGGAACTTGAAGCCCTCTAACATTCTGGTGGACCGGGAGGAATGGGCACGGGTCAGCGACGCGTGTATCATGAACGCACTGGACGGGTCCGGGCGACGTGGTCGGATATTCAGTGGTGCACCCGAGTACATTGCGCCGGAGCAATTTCGGGCACGAACTGTGGGACCGAGTGCAGATCAATACGCGCTTGGCGTGATTGCCTACGAGTGTCTGAGTGGCAACCTGCCATTTGTTGGGGACGCTCCGGACGAAATGGAACGTCTTCATCGAGAGGAGGCACCGCCTCCGCTTGGGGAACTGAGGGACGATCTTCCTTCCCACGTGTGCGATGCCGTTCACCGGTCTCTATCCAAGAATATTGCACAACGATTCCCAACGGTGATGGACTTCGTAGCTATGCTGCGAAGAGACTGGGCGGCGCGTAGCGTGGAGCCACTGGTGCCTGAGGGAGCTCCCAGCAGCCCCTCTCAGGTATTCGTAATAGATGGCGGCGGCAGGAAACTGCCGGTGTTGCGCCTGTTTCTTGCAGCGCTGGTTGTGACGATGATCGTGGCCGGGTCGATTTGGCTCAAGCCTTGGACTGCGGCGGCCGGTGTCCTGGGGAATTCTGAGGCACAACCGCCCGCAATGACGACTAAGTCGAACATCCGTGATCCGATCTCGATCCAGCCGCAAACGCCGAGCGAGTCAACTCCAGCCGTACCAACGGAAGCGGCGGAGCGAACTACGCCTGAACGGCAGAGGACGGAGACCGTACGTCAGGAAGATTCTCCTCCGAGGTCAACCACGCCACCGGTTGAGGCGGGCAAGCTGTTCGTCAATTCGACTCCGTGGGGTGAGGTCTATATCGATGGTGAACTCATGGGCAACACACCGCAGGTTCTCGAATTGCCGGCAGGCGCTCACAGACTCCGTGTCGTGCGAAATGGGTTCATCCCGTACGAAGATGAGATCCAGCTGGCGCCCGGTCAGCAATTGCGACTTACCAGTATCGTTCTGAGAGCGCGTCAGCCATGAAGCACTCCCGGGTGCTGTTACTCGTGAGCGTGCTTGCGTCAGTCGCATTCGGTCAGGCTCTGCACGCGCAGACTGCGGCCAGGTTGTTGGAACAGGGCATCCGTGCCTACCAGGACCTGGAGTTCGACGCTGCGGCGGGATTTCTCCGCCGCGCCCTGGAGCCGTCGGTAGGCCAGGGATTGACCGATCCCGATGCCGCTCGTGTGCTCAACGCACGTGCGCTCACCTACTTGGCTGCCACCGAGATATTCAGAGGTAACTCCGATTCTGCGCGGGCAGTTTTCGGACGCCTAGTTCGGCTAGATACGCGATATCGCCCCGACCAGCTGGTCTTTCCCCCTGCGGTCGCGAACGTATACGATGCGGTCCGGCGTGAGACGAAAGTCGTCACGGTCATTGTGCCGCAAACCACGCGACTCCAGTTAGGCGACGACCGGTTTTCCCTGCGACTGTACGCCAGTTCATACCATGACGCCTCGGTCGACATCAGAGATCAGGACAGCATACGAGTACGGGAGGTTTACCGCGGCCCGATAGTGGACAGTCTCGACCTCGAATGGGACGGGCGAGATGCCGAACGGGTGGTCGTGCCATCGGGCTCATATGATATGTGGATTTCGTCACGCGACTCAACCGGCAGCGTTGTCCGGGTCGTACAGATCCCGCTCGACATAGAAGTGGAGTCACCGGATACGCTGATCCATCCGCTGGCTCCTGCCGGATCGGAGCTACTTCCGGAACAACATGCGAAGGGTCCGGGAATGCAGGCGCTGGCGGGAGGAATCCTGATCGGAACTGCAGTGGCAGTCCTTCCGGCGGCTTTGTCGTCCGACACAGACATAATGGGAGCCCGGATCGCGGTCGCTGGCACCATAAGCATTGCGGGTCTCACTGCATTCTTGAGACTCCGACCAGGAAAACCGATCGCACAGAACATAGAAGCCAACAGTGTGCTATGGAGGAGTTGGGAGGACTCGGTCGCGGTAGTAGTCAATGAGAATGGGCTTCGTAAAGCAGATATCCAACTCATCATTACGACCGGCCCTCGATCGGTCAGCGAGTCGAGTCAATGATGACAGTACATCGATGGCGCGTGTGGCCGGTGGCGGTGCTGATCTGCTCCATGTCAGTTGGGGCCCTCCGCGCGCAAAACCCGTTCGGTCTCACGCTCAGCATGGCGCCGATTCCCGTTCAGGTATCCCAGGACGACGGCACCGCCGCAACACAGTTTTCCGGTACCAGCCTGGGCGGCATGGTGAACCTCTCATGGCGAATCTGGCGACTGGATATGAGGTATCTCGAGGGTGGACTCAGCTCGGGCAGCGACCTTCCGGATGAGGATATTGTAGAGGGCGAACTGATGTTCGGCGTGGCTCCGTTTTCCTGGCTGACCGTCAAGATAGGACCTCATATCCGTAGCTTCGTGACGCCGCGTGGAACTGAACGCTGGGCCTTCTGGGAAGCACGTGTCGGAACTGCCGCGAAACTGGGCTCGCCACATCTTGTTACCTACTTCGAAGCCTGGCACGTGATTGCATCTGATGTTGATGCAATTGGGTCGCACGATAGCGGAAACGGTCTGGAAGGAGGCATCCGGCTATCGCTATCCAGACTCCCGTTCTATGGAGAGTTTGCGTATCGCATAGACCAGAGCAAGCTCGCGGACGGCGCTGCGACCCATACGGTTGAACAACTGGTGTTTGCGATCGGGTGGATGGTGCGGCGGTGAGGTGAGAAGGGACAGGATTGCAGACTGCCCCGCAGGTACTGCCTTAGTTGGACACGATACTCTTGGCCACGAACCACACATTGGCCGGCCGCTCGGCGAGCCGGCGCATATACCAGGGGAACCAAGAAGCGCCGTAGCTTACCAGCACGCGCACGCGTGCACCTTCCGATACGAGCTTGCTTTGTGAATCCCGGCCAATCCCGTACAGCATCTCGAACTCATATGCGTTAGCCGGCACTTCTTTTTTGGCAGAGTAGTCCTGTATCGATCGAATCAGACTCATGTCATGAGTTCCGAAGGCGGAGAAGCTCACGCCGTCGGATGCGGCAGCATCCAGCAGGTATTTCGACAGGTTCAAGTACGTCGCGTCCACATGCCTCTTCTTCTGAATGGCGGCTGAAGGAGGTTCCTTGTAGGCACCTTTGACTAGTCTCACGGCGATGCCGCGCTTCACCAGGTACGCCTGGACACACACTCCCATGTTGCCGTGCTCACCGTGAACCGTTTCGACGAGGTCCAGCGTTCGGTCTACGTACTCCGAACTCTCCATGTCGACCCAGAGGAGATCCTGGCCCTCCTTCGCCGCCAGCGACCGGAGTTGGTTGAGACACACTCCGTCCTGCAGGTCCATGCCGAGCTGCGTCGGTTTGACCGAGAGCTGACAGTCCAGGCCTGCGTCCCGGATGTTCGCCAGCAATTCGGTGTATTGGTTGGCCACGTCCTCAGCCGCCGCCGCAGTCGTGATGTTCTCACCGAGCAGGGTGACCAGGGCCACTATGCCACGGTCCTGAAGCTCTCGTGCAGTTGACAGGGCCGCAGCCGCGTCTTCTCCGGGCAAATAGCGCCGCGATGCCCTGCGGAAAAAGGCGCGCTGCTGGAACTGGCGTGCCAGCCAGTCACTTCGAGAAGCCCACAACAGCAGTTCCCGGGCGAGTCCCATTACAACGCGAGTCCGGCTATGCCGCTCACGACCTCCGGCGGCAGCGGCACTTTGTTTCGGGTTGCGTAGTCGAAGGACACGATCACTCCCTGGCCTTCCGCGATGACTGCACCGGTATCCCGCGACACAGCCAAATAGGTCATGGTGAAGCGGTCGTCTCCCACTTCGATTGCCCGTGTCCCGACCAGCACTGAGTCCGGGTAATGCAACGGCTGGCGGAATCTGCAACTTGTGGAATGAAGGATTGCTCCAATTCCGTGCTCATCGTACGAGCGTAGAAATCCGCAGCGTTTGAGATACTCTATTCTCGCCGATTCGAAGTAACGGAAGAACACCGTGTTGTTGACGTGTCCATAGGCGTCCAGTTCACCCCACTGGACAGGTATCTCTATGACCACGGGAAACGAGGCCAGGTGTGCTGACACCGGGGAATTTGGCATCGGGACAATGTAGTCGAATACGGACCTCGACGCCTAGCTGCATAGATGCCGGTGGCCCAGCATGAGCTAGTTTGATGGGATTCGGTTGGAGGGGGGGAACGGAGAGGGTGGGATTCGAACCCACGAGACCCAAACGGGCCCACCGGTTTTCGAGACCGGCTCCTTCAACCACTCGGACACCTCTCCCAGCTGTGCATTATAGGGGGGGACCGGCCCGGTTTCCAGGCCATGATGGAATCATAAAGGCCGGTGAACAGGGCCAGCAGGGGCAGGATGGTGGGCGATGGGCCGGCTGGCGAAGTCTGGCCCACTATCTCGCCGGCATGGGGTGTCAGGCTCGTTGACTGACGTCCCAATGGCGCCTAACTTCCGCGGCGACATGAGTTCTGACCAGAGAGAAACCCTCCTAGATACCGGTGCGATCGAGCAGGCTCTAGATCGCATGTCCAAAGAGATAGTCGAGCTGGCG
>JBDGZZ010000348.1:0-4077 GCA_039588335.1 Gemmatimonadota bacterium
ATCGGCTGCGGCCGGAGCGGAGTCGCCGATCGGTCCAGAGCTTCAGCGTATTCACGCCTTTCAGCTTGACGGCGGATGTGCTCGAACAAGTCACGCTGTTGGTCTGCCAGCCACTCGGCGGCATCGGTCTCGGAGTCGCGATCGATCTGGACCTTGGCAGCGACTATAGTTAGCGACCCATCGTTGATCTGGTACACGTGGAGAGCCTGACCCGACTCGAAGTGGATCGCGGTACCGGCGGAGTTAATTCGTACGCGTTGTGCCGATTGGCTCAATGAGACCACTCTACGCGTTATCCCCTCTGCATCATCATCGTAGAGGTATACGCTTCCCGAGTGCGCCCACGCGCCTCGAGTTCCGTCGCGACTCCATGATATCGAGCCTGCCGGAATGTTCTCAAATTCATCCGACGGGACTTGCTCAACCCAGCTACCATTTCGTTCGGCCCGGAACCAAGGATCGGCATTCGGCAAGTCATCCGGGTGGGGATTTTCGGTCCAGCGGAAGTAAACTACGGAACCATCGGGGGCCCACCGCGCGTCCCTGACTCCTAGACCCAGCCACCGGTTGTTGCGTGACGCGTCGCGCAACGACAGGGGACGAACATTCGTGGTCTCAAACGTCAGATCGGACTGAAGTATCGGTGTGGATCGGCGTTGCGCTTCGAGCGGTATCGTAATGTCGAGAGCCAACGTCAAAAGAGAAACCGAAAGGATCGGATGGGTTGATGACGAGCGATTCACGGGACTCCTCGCAGATGGGGTGGCGAGTGCCTGCGGCAAGAAGAATGTAGAACTGCGATTGAACGTTGTGCAAACGACAGCCCTCTCTGCTCCCCCGCTCCCCGCACCCCCCCTTGAAACCTTCTCGCCAATATCAACCTCTGACATATGTGTAATCGACATATGTGCAGGACGGAATTATCGCTATGACTAATAATGACAACGCGTTACAAGATCACAACGTGTTCCTGCCGTTGAGCCCGCAAGACTTCCAGGTGCTGATGGTGGTGTTTGACCGGCCTTTGCACGGCTATGGAATCGTCAAAGCCTCAAACGATGACTCCGCCAAGCCGGTGCTCGATTTGGGATCTCTGTATCGCATCATCAGCCGGTTGATCAAGAAGGGTCTCATCGAAGCTGTATCGGTCGAACAGCCCGACTCCAAGAGGCAACGGCGCTACTACAAGGCAACCGACCTGGGCCGGCGTGTTGCCAGGGCGGAGGCGGTCCGGCTCCGTGATCTGCTCGAATCGGAACATGCGGAACTGCTGTGGGAGAAACCGTGAGGCCAAGTCACTCGAACAAGCCTGGATGGAGTGGGGCCTGGATCAGGTTCTTGATCGGCCTCTTTCCCGTCGAATTCCGACGCGACTACGCCAACGATATGCTTGGCGCGTTTCTCGACGAGAGAGACGAGATGGTGCAGTCGGCAAGCTCCAGGTTGACGGCGACGATTTCGGTGGCCGCGATGACGCTCTCGACGAGCTTGCAGGTCGTGCGTGCGTGCATCGTAGAACGCCGATCGCTAGTCAAAGAAAGACGAACATTCCAGATTCGGCACAGGAAACAACCCATGCTGACCCACTTGATCTCAGACTTGAAATACGCGGCACGCGGACACCTGAAGCAGCCCGGCTTCGCCTTGATCGCGGTGAGTACGCTGGCACTGGGAATCGGCGCAAGTACCGCAATCTTCAGCGTGGTGAACGGCGTCCTGCTGCGTCCACTGCCCTACCCGGACTCACAGCAGCTCGTCTCGATTCAGGTCAACAGTCGCATTGGTTCTACTGAAGGTTTCTACGACCTGTCAGAGCCTGAGTTTCTCGACTTCGGCACGCACATCTCATCTTTCTCGCAGGTAGCTGGATACAGCGGAACCGAAATCACCATAGGTGACTCGCTCTCGGCGCGCCGCATACGGGTCATGCGCACCACGGCGAACCTGTTCCCGCTACTCGGTGTGAATCCCATCTTGGGTCGCACGTTCTCGCCCGAAGAGGATCTACCTGAAGTACCGCGCGTAGTGGTGCTGAGCTACGGAATGTGGCAATCCGAGTTCGGCGGAGATCCCAACATCGTCGGGCGATCGATGATCATCGCCGATCGACCCGTGACGATCATAGGCGTGATGCCTGCCGGATTCGAGTTTCCGGCGCCCGGCGTGGACGCCTATTCACAGCTACAGCTCGATAGGGAAAACCCATGGGAGCGCAACAATCACTATCTACCGACCATCGCCCGCCTGACACCTGGCACTACTCTCGAGCAGGCGCGCAGCGAGGTGAACGTTCTGGCGGCTCGCTCGACTGAGAACTATCCCGAGTACTATCCCAATACCGGCTTGGCAGTCCAACTGCAGTCGTTCCAAGATTCCATCGTGGGGACAGTGAAGACCCCGTTGTTCATCCTGCTTGCTGCCGTGGGTTTCGTATTGCTCACGGCCTGCGTAAACGTTGCCAATCTCCTATTGGCGCGAGGTGAAACAAGGAAGCGCGAGATCGCCATCCGTGCAGCCATAGGGGCATCTGGTGGTAGAGTAGCGCGTCAACTACTCACAGAGAGCCTCTTGCTGGCGGCGTTGGGAGGTATTGCCGGATTGGGCGTTGCGGTAATAGGAATGGATGCGTTGCTCGCCATGGCGCCCAGCGCCGTACCGCGCCTAGATGAGATCGGGATAGATGCTACCGTACTTGGCTTCTCACTAATAGCTGCAATAACAACCGGTCTGTTGTTCGGTGTAATCCCGGCGATGCACGCCACGAGACAGGATGTACAAGAAGCGCTGAAGGAGAGTGGCGGGGCTCGCGGTGGAGTCAGATCGGGTCACACACTGCGTCGTGCGCTCGTCGCGACGCAAGTCATGTTGGCGGTCGTGTTGGTTACAGGGTCCGGTCTCATGCTGCGTAGCGTTATCAACATGTACAATGTCGACAAAGGTTTCGAGACGGACAACGTACTCACGTTCCGTATCAACCCCTCGTCCAGCAGATACGACACGCAGCCCAAGAGGGTCTCCTTCTACACTCAGCTGCTAGAGCGCGTGAACGCAGTGCCGGGCGTCCGCGTGGCCGCGGCGGTTCAGTCGCTGCCGATGACCGGGGGGACCAACAATTGGTCGATCATCATCGAGGGACGGCCCGTGGCAAACGTCGGTGAAGCACCGGCCGATCTGGTGCAGCGCGTCACCCCGGAGTACTTCGACGCGCTCAGCATGACGCTCGTACGGGGTCGTCTGTTCACCCATGAAGACGACGCGCAGTCACCGCCGGTAGTAGTGATCAGTGAGGCAATGGCGCAAAAACACTGGCCAGGTGAGAACGCGATCGGCAAGCGCATGAAAGTGTTCATGCCAGATTGGCCCTGGATCGAAGTCATCGGGATAGTGAAGGACGTACGGCACCGCGGCCCCAATCAAGAGCCCCGGCCGCGCTGGTACGTGCCTCATGCCCAGGCCTACGTATCGGCATACGCATCACCGCTAGCTGCGACTATTGCCGTCCGCTCCAGCAGCGACCCAACACGGCTCGCGGGGCCGATCAGAAACCTCATGACGGAATTCGATCCAAGCGTACCGATTTCCAACGTCCGCACCATGGACCAGATACTAAGTGGCGCCGTGGGTGGCCAGCGTTTCGTGATGACGCTGCTAACTGTGTTCGGGCTCTTAGCTCTGTTCCTCGCCGCGGTCGGTGTCTATGGCGTTATCTCGTACGCCGTATATCAAAGAACCCACGAGATCGGCCTGCGCATGGCTTTGGGTGCCAAGGGCAGCAACGTGATGACACAGATCATGCGCGAGGGCCTGATACTTTCGCTGGTAGGAGTAGGAGCAGGACTGGCGGGAAGCTTCGCGTTGTCTCGTGTGTTCGAGTCGATGGTGTTTGGAATAACCCCCACAGACCCTGTGACCTACGGTGGCGTGGTGATCGTTCTAGTCGTCGCCGCAACAGGCGCTTCGTTACTGCCGGCGCGCAGGGCGAGTCGGGTGAGTCCGATGGTGGCATTGAGGCAAGAATGAGGGAGTGCGATTGACACAGTCCGAACTCGACACGAGATGTGGCTTGCTTCTGGGAAT
>JBDGZZ010000349.1:0-4341 GCA_039588335.1 Gemmatimonadota bacterium
TTCTGAAGGCGGTCTTCTCTATGCACGATCCCGGCGAGCTTCAGGACCTGTTAACTGCAGGAGGGTTCCGGGATGTCGGTGTTCAGACGACGACGGTGCCCCTCTTGCTGCCCTCGCCCGGTGAATTCCTATGGCAATATCTGCACTCGACTCCCTTGGCTGAAGCCGTCCGGCAGATGGATGACGATCGACTTGCTGCTCTCGAACGAGAGGTCGTGGAGAACGCCAAAGATCTAGTCGAAGAGGCGGGCGTGACCGTTTCGCAGGGCATCGTCGTGGCGACCGGCCGGAAGTGAGATGAAGCACGCACTTGATTCGCCTTGCGATCTCGCGAAGCGATCGAGGAGTTTGCTGCAAAGGGGAGTTCTCACCGGAAACTCGAATCAACAAGCGAGCAGCGCACGGACGAATACTACGGCTGTTCGAGAAATGTCGCATCCGGGGAGCCAATCTTTACCATATCCAGAACTTCTTCGGTCAGTGGTTTACAGCCTTCAGGTGGGGTAAGTGGGCACGCATAGCGGACCATCGTTGATTTGTATCGGTCCGCGCACCCATAAAGGAGACGAACGGATGAACGCACCACTGGCCACTTTCGCGACATCGGTGATAATGGTCGCCTCAATGATGACCTCGAACGCGACAACACAAACCGGAGATGCCGCGGTACAGGAAACCTGGCAGCCAGACACCATCAAAACCTCCGACGTCGATGTTCCCGCTGCCCCCGAGGATGGGGGGCCGCGCAACTGGGAAGTCACCGGGGTCTCCCGCGCGCTAAATCTCCGGGAACAGCCCTCCACTACGGCAAAGATCGTCGCCAGCTATGCTCCGGGCACGATTCTCGACAACCTGGGATGCCAGCGTGCCGAGGGCCGCGTGTGGTGCGACGTTCAGGAGTTGGGTGGGGGGCCGCGCGGCTACGTGGCCCATGAGTTTTTGAAGCCCGCGGTATCGCCTGACGGAAGTGTTGCAACAGGCCCCGACGATTCAGCGCTGCGCGCAGGCGAGGGCGACTTCGACGCGACTGGGCACATCCCCTGCGCGCAGTCTGTCGGCCAGCCGATGATGCAATGCGAATTCGGCGTCGCACGTGCTGGTGGCGGCTACGCCACGGTCGTGGTCAGGAAGCCTGACGGCGGCACCCGCGCCATCTTCTTCCGCATGGGCAAGCCCATTGGCGCAGACACGAGCGAGGCGGACGGCTACTCCGAATTCGGCGCAACCAAGGAAGGCGACCTGCACCTGATCCGTGTCGGTAACGAACGCTACGAGATCCCGGACGCCGTCGTCCTGGGTGGCTGAAATTATGAGGAGCTAACCTAGGGGGCCGGCTTGTCTCGCCAATTACCCCCGAGACCAAAGGTACAAGATCAATTGTCTCTGGGGACGAACTCAAGCGGCGCGCCGGCGGGAATCAGAGGTTCTTGTTTCACGCTCTTCTGAAAGTCGGCAATGATCTTCATCATGTGCTGGGACACCCATCCCTGGCGCGCGCCGACCGGAATGCCTTCCTTCGGATCCATCTTCAGGTTGATCACATGCGGTGTGGCAAGCTTCTGCACCGGTTCCCACTACAGGCCGTCCATGGAAGCAGGGTCAACGCTTGTCGCTGTGGTGCTTAAGCAGTTCATCGATTTCGCCTATCGAGAACTTATTTAGCGTCACAATCCTGGCCTGGTCACGGACCGCGGTGGGCAGAACGGTTCGGGCCTCGCCCTTGTTCTCTGCTTCTATTATGAACCACGCCTTATGAACACCATCATGGCAGCCGTAATCGGCGTTAGTTAAAAAATGAGATCCTGTCTGTTGGAGCAGCTGGACAGCGCGCGCACAAGCTACAGTTTCGGCTTCATGATCGACTTCTATGAGAAATCTTGGCATTTTTGAGCCTCCGTTCGCCAATAGATCAAGGCATAGCGACTTTGAAAGTACCCCAGGTATCGGGGATCAGAAACGGATTTGCATATGTGGTCCCGTTTCTAAGGCCCGATTCCCATGGGCGCATCCTCTCACAGAATGGAGTTTCCGAAAATCCCGGGGCAGTTCAGCTTCTGACAAATTGCGGAAGAGCGTTCCTGTTATTCTCCGCAAAGCGTTCTAGCGGCGTCGGCTTCCTGCCAGTCAGCTGCTCGTAGCCCTCAAGCGGTTCGGCAACGGCACCCGTGCGAATGACAGCAAACAGCTCCAGTACGACCTCAGCCAACCAGTCCGGTACTCCACCTGAGAGCATGACCTTACGGGCTTCCCCGTCGGACACGTAGTTGCAGGGAAATTCTCTTCCGGCCTTTTGCGACAGCGTGTTGCACATGCCATGGAAGGATAGGGACTCACCGCCTGTAATCGTATACGTCTTCCCATCGTGGCCCGATTCGGTCAGCACCTTGGCCAGAACCAGAGCTGCATCCCGGATATCCATATGGCAAGCACGGACATCTTCGGAGAGCGGAAAGAAGTATCCTTCTTGGCTTCGCGGTGCTAAACCCATAAAGTTCTGCATGAACGGTGTGGGACGCACGATTGTCCATTCGCAATCCGAAGCCTTCAGATATCGTTCGGCGGTCCGGTGCCATCGAGTCATCTTTGTACTGGGGCTCAGGTCCGCGACCCGCACTGAAAGGCGCACAATCCGCCCAACTCCCGCCTCAACGGCTCGGTCAATAGTTTCCGTAGCCCATTCAACCTGTTTGAAATGGGGTGGGGTGATCAGGCATAGCGCGCTGATCCCGTCCACCGCCTTCCCAACCAGGTCCGGTTGATCAAAGTCGAACGACACGATTTCTGTGTTTGGCCCCCCAAGATCGGCCGCCTTTTCCGGGTCGCGCACTGCAGCCCGCACGGCGATACCCATTTCCTGAAGCTGTCTCACAACAGACTGTCCGACCTTCCCAGCTGCAGAGGTCACCAAGATTCTTGAACTCATGATTACTCTCCTCTTTTTGGATCGGTTGACAAGATCAGCGGCCGCTTGGCGCGGTAGCGTCCGACATTTGGGTTCCCGTCACAGCAACAAGCTGCCTGCCCCGCGGGGCCAGCACCAGGAAGACGATGCCAGCCAATACGAGGGCTGGCACGATGAGCACGCTCCGCAGATACCGTTCGCGGGTTCCTTCATCCATCGCACACCTCCTTGACCTACCTGGGTTTGTGATTCGCGCGAAACAAACGCGATTTCAGAACGTTCGTTTAGGTTAATGCCAAAAAAAAGTCTTTCACCGAATCGCCGCGACCATCGCGCGCACTGACTCACGCGCCTCCCGCTCACTCAATACCTTGGCAACGTTGAGCAGTCCCGTCGAGTACGTGGCCAGCACCTTGGCGTGCTTGCTCGCGTCCACGTCCGGTGGTATCTCGCCCAGTTCACTTGCCCGTTCGATCGCGGCACGGAAATCAGCCTCCACGAGCTTCAGATACATCTTCAGGATTTTCGCCGTCCGCGCGTCGGTGACAGCCCCCAGTTCCGCAATGCTGTTGCAGAGGAGACACCCGTTGGGGGACGCACCCCTTTTGATCCGTGAGACCAGCTCCATGAGCACCGCCTCGATGACTCTGAGGCCGCTGTTCGAATCCTTCAGCCGGTCGAAAAATGGAATGGCGACGAGATCGTAGTACGCCTGCAGCGCTTCAACGAACAGGTCGTCCTTGCTCTTGAACGTGGAGTAGAGAGAAAAGCGGTTGATCCCCATCTGCTCGACGAGGTCCCGCATCGACGTGGCTTCATAGCCTTTATCCCGAAAGACCGTCATGGCCTTGAGCAGAACCTCATCACGATCGAATTCCTTTTGCCTCGGCGCCATTACTTTTCGCTCCAGGACGGTATTATAAACGATCGTTCTGAAATGTCAACAGCAAAGTGTCACGTGCTCAGATGTCTTCGTGCCACTTATTCGCCGAAATTCAGACAACCCGGCAAACAGCACGGCCACAAAAGCCCGGGCGGTTCACCGGGCTAGGGCAGCAAGAGGGGCACCGTCGTCGTCTGAACACCGACATCCCGGAACCCTCCTGCAGTTAACAGGTCCTGAAGCTCGCCGGGATCGTGCATAGAGAAGACCGCCTTCAGAAAACCCGCCGGCTTCGGGGCTCAAGTGCCGTGTCGGGGCACTTTCCATGATCGAAAAGAGCGTCCGCATCTGTCCGGGGGTGTTGAGAACCAAGCGTCCTTCGGGGACAAGCACACGATACATTTCCCGAACGGCGGACGGCTTGTCCGGGACAAACGGCAGTGTCATCTGACACAGCACAACATCAAAGCCCTCATCGGGCAGCGGAATTGTCTCGGCGCTCGCTTCGTGCCAGTCAATCGACAGCTCTGCCGGCGTTACCGATCGGGCGACGGCC
>JBDGZZ010000350.1:0-4059 GCA_039588335.1 Gemmatimonadota bacterium
TAGCCGAACGGGAACGACACGGAGATCTGGAAATCCGCGCCCACGAACTCGGAGTGGATCTCGAACGTCTCGGTTTCCGGAATCGTGGCCAACGGCGCCGGTGCTTGAGCGAGCACCTGGCCGCCACACAGCGCGAGCGCGGCGGCTGTGGTCCAAAGTGACTTCATCAAGACGTCCTCCTAGCGATTGGGCTCGATGACGAAGAGGTCGCCGAAGTCTCGGTCACGGGAATAGACGACGCCGCTGCCATCCCACGCCCATCCGCCATTGTGCACGTGCCATTCCCCGTTCCCGAACGTGATCTGCCGCGGTTCACCGTCGGTGGAGGGAAGCTCGTCCGGCGCTTGCGTCTGGTTCAGTCGCTGCATCAGCAGGTCCATCGTGAAGTGGCTCACTGACTCGATGAACGTCAGGGCACTCCCGTCCCGAGACACCGAGACCTCCGACAATGTGCCGGCACGAAGTAGGACGTCCTCGCCTGAACCCAAATGGGCAGCGCGCAACTCCACCAGGCCGGACCCGTCGGGTGCTCTCCTCGTGTAGATGACCCGTTGACCGTCTTTGTACCAGTCAAAGCTGAATGCGTCGCGGATCGTCGTGGTACGACGATTGCCACCGTCGGGGTCGACAAGCCACATGGCGTGCCCCTCGCCTTCGACGGGAGCGAGATAGGCGATCGCTGTCCCATCGGGCGCCCACCGGGGGCCTGCCTGCGTGTCTCCCGAGTGTGTTGACCACGGGAGTTGATGGTCTGTGAGAAGGCGTGTCACACCGGTTTGGGTGTTGACGACCCATAGCTGGACCGCGCCACCCCGATTGGACATGAACACGATTTGGATGCCGTCTGGCGACCAATCACCCAAGCGGTCATTTGCCGGATTGTCGGTCAGATTGCGATGCTGATTCGACGTACGGTCGAGGACGTACAGCTCTTCGTTGCCCGTCCGGTCCGCCCAGTAAACGATGTACCTGCCGTCTTGGGACACCCGGGGAGCGGCATTGTTGTTCGTGAAGCTGGTGAGTTGCCGGTGCTGTTCGGTCGGGTCGCCCACTGGCGCCCAATAGATGTCTACTTGATGATCGAACTCGTTGTAGGCAATGGCGCCGTTCGACGCGACCGCTGGCGTGAAATGGGCACCAGTACCTCCCGATGTGAGCTGGCGCCATACGCCAGAACGCAAATCGACCTCCCAGATGTTCGGGGCGCCACCTCGGAAGGACGTCAGCGCGAGGCGCTCGTTGTCCGGAAACCACGCCGGCAGCCAATCGAGGCCCTCCCCCAACGCAATTTCGGGCTCTCCGCCCTCGGCTCGCAGGAGCATAATGGAGTTGACTCCATTCTCGAACCGGGTAAACACGATGCGTGTCCCATCCGGCGAGAACGACGCCGAGACGTCCTCGGCCCCCAGCGGCGGGGTTGTCAGTTTGGTTTCGTTCCCCGTAGACAGGTCGATCTTCCATACGGACGCATCACCGGCACGGTCCAACCTGGAGAATAGCAAGTCATCGCTATCAGGAGACCACGGATTGGGACCCATGGCCGTGAACCAGGTGTTCATGCGCTCGAGGAACGGAATGTTGGTTGTCGTGATCAGGCGTTCCGCACCACCCGTTGGCGGAATCCAATAGATGTTGGATCCGGCACCGCGATCCGACAGAAAGGCTATTTTCGTCCCGTCGGGCGACCAGCGTGGATTGATCTCGTCGGCGGGACTATCTGCCGTAAGGATATGAGGCTCCCCCCCACCCAACGAAAGCGTGGCGATGTCGGCGTCGCCGCCGACGATGTGCGCGTAAGCAATCTGGCTGCCATCCGGAGACCAGCTCTGACCCATCTCCCAACCGTAGAAACTCGTGAGCCGAGTGATGGTCGCCCCCGACTGGTCCTCCGCTACCGGCTCACCACCACCACGGCCAAACAGCACCCAAGCAAGTGCAGCAACCGCCGCGACGGGCAGGGCGATTTGCGCGATACGGGACCAAGGCGACGGTGTTGTCCGCTCTTGCACAGCAGGGGCCGGCGCCTGGGCGACGAGTGCGTCCGCAAACGCCTGGGTGCTCTTGAATCGATCGGCGGGCACCTTGGCCAGTGCCTTGTCCACGGCGGCTTCGACATGTGCAGGCACGGCATCCCGGATCACCCGGAGCTTCACCGGCTTCTCGCCGACCACCTTCGCGATGACGGCTTGCACGTTGGACCCGGTGAACGGCGGGTCCCCGGCCAACATCTCGTACAGGACGCTGCCAAGCGCGTAGATATCGGTCGAGGGTTTGGCCTCGCGGTCACCCGTTGCCTGTTCCGGACTCATATAGGAAGGCGTCCCCAGCGACAGCCCGGTCGCGGTGATGCGGTCGCCCGCCACGCTGGTGACGGCGAGGGCGATACCGAAGTCCGCCACCATGGGCGTGCCCTCGTGCAGCATGATGTTGTCGGGCTTGATGTCTCGGTGGATAACCTCGCGGCGGTGTGCGTAGTCCAAGGCGTCCGCCACGGCGCGCGTTATCGAGATCGCTTCCTCAACGGATAGCTGTCGATCTCGGTTGATCTTGTCGCGCAGAGACTCGCCCTCGATGAACGGCATCACGTAGTACAGGTCTCCATCCGCTTCGCCCGAGTCGTACAGTTGCACGATGTTGGGATGATGGAGGTTGGCCGTGACACGAATCTCATTGAGGAAGCGATCTGCTCCCAACACTGCGGCGAGTTCTGGCAGCAGGACCTTGAGGGCCACCTTCCGGTGGTGCTTGACGTCCTGCGCGAGATAGACCGTCGCCATCCCACCCTCGCCGAGCTTGCGCTCGACGATGTAGCGGTCCGCTAACGCGGTCTTGAGGCGATCATATTGCTCGGACATTGCTCCTGCCGATCGACGTAGCCTATCCAACGTGCATCATTGTAGCGTGAACCGCGAGTGTTCGAGCCGAGGTCATTCGCGGGCGTGGACGGCTGGGTGATTCAGGTTTGCGGTGATCTCTATTGCGCGGAGGAATTGTTCGGCGAAGAGTGAGGCTGACAGCTCTGGACGAAGCACCTTGATGGCCACCTTGCGATGGTGCTTCAGGTCCTCGGCGAGGTACACGGTGGCCATTCCGCCACGCCCAAGTTCACGCTCAATGGTGTAACGATCCGATAGAGCGGTCTTCAAGCGGTCCAACTGATCAGCCATCAGAACTCACCTGCATCCTCAAAGGTCAACTGCTTGATGGTGCGTCCCACGATGATGGTGACATTGTCGCTGGCCCCATCGTCGAGGACGTCCTGCAACAGATCCTCGCACGCCTGACGAGAGCTCTTCAAGTTGGCCAGGTGCTCACCAATCCGATCGTCGGAGACGTGCTTAGTGAGACCATCGCTGCACAGCAGCACCACCGTCCCCCACGTGCGCACGATCTTCGTGACAACCGGAGCAGTCTGCTGGCCGCCGATCGAACTCGAGAGCACGTGTGCCCATCGTGTGGTGTGCGCGTTCGTCTGCGTTAAGATCCCCTTGTCGATCAGCTCCTGCGCCATTGTCTGATCGCGCGAAATCTGCGTGAGTCTGTCGTCGCGGTACAGATAGCAGCGACTGTCTCCAACTTGCAGCAGATAGGCGTGGGGCCAGAGACCAAGCCACAACGTGAGGGTGGTGGCGAGATGTGTACGGTCGGGGTCCTGGTCGGCTCGATCCAATAATCTCTCGTGACACGCCAGCGCCGCATCCGACAGCAGTCGGGTGAATGCTTCGGGGTCGGTTCCTTCTGCCGCGTAGGCTTCGTGGAACTCCCGCGCCACGTGCTGTCTGACGGCCTGCACCGCCCAACGGGCCGCCTCTTCTCCACCCCTGCCGCTGCCGACGCCATCAGCAATGATGGCAAGGTTTGCGAAATGCTCCACGTCCAAGATCCGCTCTACATCGGAAGGGATGCTGGTATAGTCGACCATCACTCCGCTGGACATTTTGCCGGTGAAGAAGTGGTCCTCGTTCTGCTTGCGTACCAGGCCGGTGTGGGTGATTCCATACACGTCGATGTCTTGGTGCGTTGGTTTGCGTGAATCTGTGCGTGTAGGGTGGTCGTCTG